>NZ_JAUBTB010000004.1:0-152017 GCF_036704965.1 Microcoleus sp. F10-B2
CGAAAAATCTTCTCTTTATCCCTTGGGCTTGTCTTGGCAACTAGAATAACTGCTACCCCTACTTATTGAGCCGATACCTTTAGATAGGCTTTAGATAGGAAGGATTAATTAGGAAATTCAAATAGCAATTAACACTTCTTTAGAGGAACGGCTTGCAGCAGTGGAAGCAGCGATCGCCCAGTTGCAGAAGCAAATTGTGGCTTCTCAACCGACGAATTGGTTGCAACAAATTATAGGGTCTTTCAAAGATGAACCTGCCTTTGAGGAGCTACTTGCCTATGGACGAGCGATTCGCCAAGGGGATGAGTCTCTCCTCGAAGCTCAAGATGAGCTATGAAATATTTACTGGATACAGATCGTCTGAGTATTCTTCAACGTCAAGCAGGGAGAGATTTTAGCAACCTTTCGACGCGCATGGCTCAGTACCCGCTATCAGAATTCCAAACGGCTAGGAAGATTTGCTACTATTGGGATATTGAATTTGAAGATGCTTATGACACTGACAATCGTGGCTGAACCTGCTCCTTTAAATGCAAATGAAGATGGTGTGATTCTCGTCGGAAAAACTCGCGTTACATTAGATACTGTAATCGCTGTCTTTCAGCAGGGCGCGACCGCAGAGGAAACTGTTTATCGCTATCCGTCTCTGAATCTAGCTGACGTTTATGCCACGATCGCCTTCTATCTCAAGCACGAATCGGAAGTAGAAGCTTACTTGCAACAGCGACGGCAGCAATCTCAAGAGATTCGCGCTATGAATCAAGCAAAATTCGACCCACAAGGCTTGCGCGATCGCCTGCTTGCCCGCAGAACATCGCAAGAACCATGTTAAAATTTCTTGCTGATGAAAACTTCGATAATTTATACAATGAATATGGGGCGATCAATTACAGTCATTGGAGCGTGAGTAAGTTCTGATCAATGTCTCAATTTTTCCGATCGCCCCAGTGTTATATCGACTCTCTTTCACCCCTTAAGTGGAATTTTCACTAGAATAAATAGAGCTTTTTTCGGTACGACGGCTCATGTGTTTGAGCCGATTGGTGCGCCGAACTCGATTAAGGAAAGGAAATTCTGATGGGGAGTAAAAAGGGGTTGACATTTATCCGTAGTTTGCGGTATTTTCATCTTACTAAACCACATTGTACCGCAACTGCGATACAATTATAAGTTAGCCCTCAATTTATCTGTTTATCTGTGAAGACATTACTTAACGATTCCAGTGCATAGCTGGATGTGTAAGTCGCTAGACTATTTGACTGCTTTAGTTCAGAGAGAGTAGCCTTAAATCTGTTAGACACAGCAAATTGCACCTCGCCTATAGTTATCTGTGGTTTTATGAGTGAACTAAAAATCTATTCAGAGTTTTGCTTTGATTCCAGCAAAAAATTAACCATTGAGATTGCTCATAAGGCGCTAAAAAACTATGCTGACAGGTTTTCAGAAGCCCTAGAATTAAAAGAAGCAATACCAGTAATACTGGATACCAATGTACTTCTTGCATATTATGGGCTGTCTCAAATCGAGAAGGACAAACTAATTGAGTTCTTAAATAAAAACAAAGACAGACTATTTTTAACCTCTCAGATTGAAAAAGAATTTTTAAGGAATAGAATAAGAACCATTAACAAAGATTTTTTTTATCCACTTAAGAAGATTCAATCGGATTTTCAATCAACGTACAAAGAAATCAAGAATAAGCTCAAAAGTTTTCTTGAAAGTAATAAAAATACTTTATCAAAAGATTACCCTGACATCTGGAGTTTACTTTCAGAAAAGCAACATAAGCTCAATGAAATTCTCGAAGACGAGCAAACTTTGAGTGAGAAGCTTGCACAAGCAATTGAAACGACGACAACAGATTATAAGAATATCTACGTTGTGGATAACTTGTTAGAGGCTTGTGCTAAGTTGAAAATTACTCCAGCTTTGAATGATGAAGAGGTGGACTTTGTTAAAAAACAGTATGATGCCTTGTGGCAGAAATATGAAATGGAAAAAGATGAAACAAAGCGTCGAGAAATAACATTCCCTGGTTGTGGAGATAAGCGAGATAAAGAAGATCCATACGGAGACTTCATCATTTTTCATGAGATATTAAAGTTCATGGTTTGTGGAAAAGACGGCTCAGATAAGACGGATGTAATATTTCTAACGCGCGAAAAAACTAAAGGCGATTGGATTCATTCAAATTTATCTCCTATCATTCACTACATTGAAAAAGCCTTCCTTGTAACTGATAAGACCCTATTTATTATTCATGCAGAAAAACCCCTCGAAATCTCTTTTGAGAATATTCACAAAAGTAATCAGATTCAAGAAAACGATCTGATTATTCGAGAAAGTACAATTCTAAGTTTGAATTTGGATAAGAAATGGGGGTTTATTTATTCTAAAACTGGTAATCTATACTTCAACCAATCTTTCATGGAAGAGCAGGGAGCCTTCCATTTGCTTTCTCAACATGATGTAGTTCAATATCAAGTTGGACAAAATCAAAACGGTGAAGATATAGCAACTAATGTCAAGAAGGTTGTTTACTCTTTTGAGGATAAAACACAGCAAATATTAGAAAGCACTGTATTTCGTATTGATAAAGACAAAGGTTATGGATTTATTTCGGCTCAACCAGAAAATTTATACTTTCACTCTACTTTCCTAAAAGATCATAGAGCTTTTCAGGCATTAGAAGTTAGTAGCAGTGTTGAGTATATAGTTGGGAAGAACGAATTTGGCGAAGACATAGCTAGGCTTGTTAGAGAAGTTTCGCCGCCTCAGAATGAGGTTGATAGGTCTGAGTAATGCAAAGCGAACTGAGAAAGCGTACTCGACGGGCTAACACTTCACGGCAGCGGACGGACGAAAGCCACTTGTGGGGTTGCCGAGGTTGTCTGCCGCCACTACATTTTGCCGTTATCTCGTAAACGCTGCCTGACCTTGGAGATGATTTGACACTCTCGATCGAGAATGTCAAATCAAAGCCCCTAACGCTTTCAGTGTCGCTTTTTGAGCATTCGTCAATTCCGTTATACCTTGAATATTCATGCCTTCATACAGCCGATCGCCCATCAACGTCCTAATACAACATCCGGTTGCGACATCCCACAGTTTAATCGTGCGATCGAGGCCGCCACTCAATAAAATTTGACCGTCAGCGCTAAAGATCAAAGTGTTGGGCTCTAGCGTTGCGTAGGGTTCGATCGCACTCAACCCAACCTACAATTTAAACGGAACTTACCCCTGCAGGGGGTAGTTTCGGTGGCTGTATTCTTTGAGCCGTATTCGTTTTAGCTATTTGGCAGTTCCAATTTTGTAGCCATGTATTTAAGATTTTCTTAATATTTAGAACCAAAGTATTGCTGTATCATAAAATTAACTCAAACCCGCTCCACATAAGGGTTGTAAAAAGTTGTAGTCATGTACTTGATTTTCCCGCTCCAGGAAAGTCTTGCCCTGTAATGGTTTCAGAAGAAATGAATCTTATGTGCGGGGTAAGTTCCGTTTAAAACGGAAAATAATTGATTCTAAAGTAGATGCCTTTTTCTTGCAAAGTTCGATCGCCCGATCGAGCATTTATCAAAGGAATACCGTAGTCTAAACGCACATTCAACCGATCGCCCATCTGCCAAACTAGGCCCAAACCCGCACCCAGCAGTTTATCCGAGTCGGGATTCGGCTTTTCCTCCGAATGGTTCCACCCTACCCCAAAATCGATAAACGGAGCGATTTGCAACAACCCTTGGACTTGCGGGACACGCCAAACCGGAATTCGCACTTCAGCAGACGCGATCGCACCGCTATCAGTTAACAGCAAATCTTGGCGGTATCCGCGCACGCTTTGAACGCCACCGATCCCAATTTGTTCGAGGGAAAGCAGGGGGCGATCGGCTAATTGAATGTCAGAACGCACTATCAGCAAGGTTTCTGGCGCTAACAGCCGCACGTACTGGGCTTGTCCGCGCCACGCCAAAAAGCGGCTGTCGGGCCCGCTATCGTTCGCAGTCGCGCCGAACAGATTAGTGCCGAGGGAGAATTGCGATCGCGCCGCGAACACTTGGCTGGAACTCCGCTGCACGTATTCTTGAAAAAACCGCACAGCCGAAACCCGCGTTTCGCCGCGATCATTTGCTCCCGCCGAAAGCGCAAACTCTTTTCCTGAAAGGAATGTATCGCTTTCTTGCCGCGAAAAACTCAGTCCCAAAGCCAAAGTGCGATCGGGCTTTTCGACAATCGGCTGGCGGTAAGTTAACTCGTAAGTCCGCGATTTCCCCTCGATTTGGGCAGGATCAAACGGTTCCTCGATAATGTTGGTGCTAGCAGCACTCGCAGCGAACCCAATCGTGCCGTTGCGCGCGTTGACGGGGACTGTGTAACTGCCGTTGAATTCATTGCTGCCGTCGGTGTTAGCATAAGATACCTCTAATCCATCGCCCAAACCGAGCAAATTTGCTTGATTGATGCGAACACCGCGCCGAAAACTGCCGACACTGGGCGATCGGTTGTTGTCTGCAAACAATTCGCCGCTAAAGCTGTCTGCTTCTTTTACCCGCACTTCTAAGCGGCTGTTTTCCGGGCGGCTTCCGGCTTGGAGTTCGGCGGAAATATTGCCAATTAACGGGTCGAGTTGCAGCAGTTGCAAGGCTTCCAGCAACCGATCGCGATTGAGGGGCCGTCTGGTAGCGCGTTCTAGGCGCGATCGCACGTAATTTGAATTTAAGCGCCTGTTTCCAGTAATCACAATTTCATCTAATCCGCCTTCTACAATCCGAATTTTCACCACACCCCCTTCTCTCGGAAAGGTTTGGTTGGCGGGAATTACAGCGCCGGAATTGATGTATCCGGCGGCTACATATTTTTGAGTAACGGCTGCTTCGGCTGCGATCAGTTCCGCAAAGGTGATTTCGCGGCCCGCAAACTGTTGCGTAACTTCTGCGAGTTCGCGATCGCTAAAAGCTGTGTTGCCCTCAAATTCAAAGCCAGCGACCTTAATTGTACCCGGAATCCCCGGTCTAATTTCGCTTTCAACGGGTGTTGGCTGGGTGGGTTGGAGGGGAGACGGCGCAGGCGGTTGCGGCGGCTCAGGAGCTGGTAATTCGGGTTCTCGCGGCAGAATTGGGTTGGGCCGTTGACTCAGTTGCGAGTCGCGCTCGATACCCAAATCAATTTTTTGTGGGTCAATATTTTCTTCTAGTTTTCGATCTCGGTTAAAAAGCTCGGTTTCTTGAGTTTTTGTGCTGAAAGTGCGATCGACCTGAGATGTTGCACCATTGTCAATCAGCCTTTTGCGGGCGGGCAGGATGGCCACCCCACAATCAAACTCACTCCTCGCTTCACAGGCATCTTGCCTGTTCTTGAGAATGGTGTAAGATGTCACATCGACTGAATTTGCCGCAGACGGCGGTAAGTCGGGAGTTTCCGCCGCCACTGAGTGTTCTGATTCAGCGGGTAACTGCGTTTCCTCGTCTTTTACGGGCAAGTCTTCGCGTTTGTCAAAAATGGTATCGCTGGGGACGAAAGCTCGATCGCCTTTGCTGCTAACTGCTGCCAAATCCTCAACATTTGAGGTTAAAATTTCACCGGTGCTAGCGGATGTTTTCGCTGGTTTTGCCAACAAAACTAACCCCAAAATACCAGCGAATAAAAATAGTTTTTGCGATCGACAAGCCATAGGATCTAATTATCTCGAATAATTGGGTGAAAATATTTTCTGCAATAGAGCACCCTCAAGTAAAAATCAATCTTAACAGCAAAAAAAAGGAAACAGCCGTCGCAGCCAACAGTTTCGGCGAAGCTACAAACCAAAAGGTCGATCGACGGCTGTTGATTTCCCAAGACTTATATTATGTCCAATCGATTACCCCTAATACGGTAGGGGTTCCCCTCACGAAAAATATCTGCCAACAATCTCCAATCTCAAAAACCCGCCCTTTTAATCGCTTTATCGGACATGATATTACGCTTGAATCGGGTGATTATCCGAAAAAATATCGTGTAAGTCGATCGCAAACAAAATAAAAACCCAATTTCTTTGGTCGCAAAACCAGCGCTTTCAGGCAGATCCCGCTACAACAGTTCGCGATCGTACTTGACAACCATCACCTTGGTTTTTTCACAGCAATACTTCAAGTCCGCTCGCAGTTCCCCTCAAACACCCGGTTTCTTCCGAGTGATATCAATTCCGGCTGCACCGGAATGATCAGCGAGGACACGGCACGGCGCCGTGTCCTCCGCTTAGGATCGTCAATTAAATAATTTCCCTTTTTTCTTGTGGGATGGGCTCTCGTAGCCCGTCTATCGGGGACGGGCTACGAGAGCCCATCCCACAACAAACAGGAAAAGTGGATTTTATTTAATTCTCATTCCTTAGATCGTTCGGATTTAACCGGATTTGATATCAACTCTGAATTAAGCAGAGCGGCCTGCACCAGCCGCAGTACCCATTTTAGCCCCGTCAGCCAATCCCACCAACTTAGCGCTCAACTCCCACATCCGCTCGCCTTTTTCATCATCGCGGGCCTGGGGAGAAACCTTCTGCACAAAAGACTTGCCATCTTTTTTCTGGCGGTTCCCCCAACTCCAATAAGCCCCAGATTGCTTGTATTCTGGGTCGGCAACCACCATCGCCAGCCTTTCCCCCGCCAACTCCTGCGACACGTAACCCCCGGTGATATTCTTCTGAAACAGCGGGAACAGCTTCTGAAACAAAGGATAGTGGTTGCGGAACAGCGGCGTATCCGCAACGCATCCCGGATACAGCGAAGTGAAAGTAATCCCCGTGGATTCGTGAAAGCGGCGGTGCAATTCTCGCATCGTCAGCACGTTGCAAACTTTGCTATCTTTGTAAGCCTTGACAGGTTCAAACTTCTTGCCGTCAACCATCGAAATCGGGTCTTTGAAACCGGCTTCAAAACCCTCAAACTTGCCCAAATCCGGGCGCGGCGGAATCTTCCCGCCCAACTCGTCTGGATTGTGAGTCACAGTTCCCAAAATCACGATTCTCGCATCGGAATAATAGGAAGGCTTCATATTTTCCATCATCAGGTTGCACAGCAGGAAATGACCCAGGTGATTGGTAGTCATCGTCAACTCGTAACCCTCGGGACTCCGCAGCGGTTCCTTAATCAAAGGCATATAAATGGCGGCGTTGCACACCAAAGCGTCCAGAGGCCTGCCGCTTGCCTTGAATTCTCGGGCAAATCGGCGCACGCTCTCCAAATCCCCCAAGTCAATTTGCATAATGGAGAAACTGCCTTGAGGTATGCCCAACTCTTGGGCGGCGTCTCCGGCTTTCCGCACGTCCCGACAGGCCATGACTACGTGCCATCCCTTGTCTGCGAGTGCTTTCGCGCCGTACAAACCGACGCCGGAGGAAGCGCCGGTGATGATAACCGTTGATTTGTGATTTTGTGCCATCTTGTTAAAAGCGCTTCCGCTATTGATTATTTTCAGGCACTCAAAAGCTGAGCTAGCAGCTCTAATTTTTTGAAGTACCCTATGGTTATTAGGATATGGGGAAACGTTCTCGATCTCAACCGGCGATGACAATTAAATATCGCTTCAACTCCCACTCCTACTTTTGTGAATTAACCATAAATCCTGTTGCGGCGAGTTCACCATTATCTATGATTCACATACTCGGTATTGATAAACCCGCCCCAGCCAACTAAACTAAGAAATAGCGGCCGATTCCTGATATCTAGGGAAATCGATATAACCTTCAGGTCCAAAAGAATACCAGGTACCGACTTCGGCAGGGGGATTGAGCGGCCAACCATTAGTAAAACGCTCTACCAAATCGGGATTGCTGATAAAATCTCGACCAAAAGCAATTAAATCCGCAACTTTGCTGCTCAGGGCCGTTTCAGCCTGTTCTTGAGTATATCCGCAGTTGCCGACCAGCGGCCCTGCAAACACATCGCGAAACTCACCTATCACCATCGGCGCTCCCAATTCGTGAAAGCCAAAAGCCAGACCGTCCACCAAGTGAAGGTAAGCTAAACCACAGGCATTTAACTGCCCCGCAAAATACAGAAAATCTTCCCGATAAGTGGGAGAACCCATATCATTGAAAACACCATTTGGAGAAAGTCTAACTCCCACTCTGTTTGCCGGAAATACTGTGATAATCGCCTCCACAATTTCCTTGAGAAAACGGTAGCGATTTTCGACTGCACCGCCATAGGAATCAGTGCGGTGATTGGTTCTGGTTTGGAGGAACGTGTCAATGAGATAGCCGTTTGCCGCGTGAATTTCTACACCGTCAAAACCTGCTATTTTTGCCCGTTCAGCCGCCTTGCGATAATCTTCTACAACCAGGGAAACTTCATCGGTTTCTAGAGCGCGGGGAGTTTCGTAGGGTTGTTTGCCTAGAGGGGTATGAATGCCTTCTCCGTTTATTTTGATGGCAGACGCTGCAACTGGTAATTGATTGTTTTCATGAAAACTGCTGTGGGAAGCCCGTCCGCAGTGCCAAAGCTGCATGAAAATCGGCGTTTGGCGGGCATGAACCGCAGTTACAATTTGTTTCCAAGCTTCGCCTTGCTCGTCTGAATAAATACCGGGCGTATTGAGCCAACCATTAGCTTGAGTAGAAATCACTGTGGCTTCTGTAATGATTAAACCAGCTCCGGCTCGCTGAGTGTAATACTCTTCCATCAAGGCGTTGGGCATCCGCGCTTCACCGGCTCTGGCTCTCGTCATGGGTGCCATGACTACCCGGTTTTTTAAGGATAAATCTCCGAGTTTGAAGGAACTGAGTAGGAGTGGAGAAGTTGTTTGAGCAGTCATAATCTTGAGGTTTTATCAACTGAAAAATGAGGGAAATCACTTAGCGGTTAACTGTTACCTGTTAACATAATTAAGGTGATATCCTCCGCACGGATTGTCGGGGGATAAGCTTAATATAACTTGAATCGATCGCCCGGAATGCTAACGGCATCACATATTCGCGATCGATTATCGATCGTTGCCCGATCGCCCTTAGTTCAAAATGGTGTTTCTGCCTTTAGGTATAGCGTTTCTCCCAACTGCTGATGCTTAAAGGAAAGTTCCCGGGCGTGCAAGTGCAGCCGATTCGCAGCAGCCCGACATCCGTAAAGTCGATCGCCCAAAATCGGTATACCCAACCCTCGAACATCCGCTGCATGAACCCTCAATTGATGCGTGCGTCCCGTCAGCGGCAAAAACTCGACGCGATCGCAATTTCCCTCCCTCGCCATTAGCTGAAAGCGAGTAACGCTGGGTTTTCCGCACTCCCAATTGACTTGCTGGTAAGGGCGATTTGCTGGATCGCCCCAAAGTGGGAGTTCGATCGTCCCCGCCTCAATTTTTACAGTACCTGAAAGCACCGCTTCATAAACTTTGTGAGTCTGCTTTCTTTCAAATTGCTGCCTGAGTTGACTGCTAGTTTCTTTGTCCCGTGCCAATAGCAAAATTCCCGATGTTTCCCAATCTAAACGATGCACCACCATCAAATCCCAACTATCAGGTAACAAGTTACGCAAACGACTGAAAACACTATCTTGATTTTCCCGATAACGACCTGGAACTGACAGCAACCCAGAGGGTTTATTGACCGCAATCAACCATTTGTCTTCATAAACGATCGGTAGCATTTGGGTAACGGGCAAGATGCCCGTTCCACAATCAATATGATGATTTGTGGGGTGGGCTTCTAGCCCGCCGGCAACGGGCAAGATGCCCGTTCCACAAGCAATATGATGATTTGTGGGGTGGGCTTCTAGCCCGCCCGTCAAACCCTGATTTATATTAGAAACAGTCGGATTTTGAGCCAATCCTGACAGTAAAAAACCCATCAACGGCTGACACCGATCGCCACAAGCACCGTAAAATTCTCCCTGTCTCTTATCGCCCGATGGCTGCCCCCACCAAAACTCAGCCATTGCCAGCGGTTTCAGATTGTTTGCTGCCGCACAGTGGAGCAATTTTGGCGCGCAGCAGTCGCCGGTACCAGTGGGAATAGAATTAGTTGGCATCAATGAGGATAGCGATCGCGATTTCCCCAAAAAATTGACCAGAGTGTAAGCTGCGTGCATTTGCGTCTGAAGTTCGCGGGAAAGTTCTTTTCGCTGCTGTTTCAGCACCCGCATCCGCCGATCCGCAGCTTCAATTAATTGTTTGAGCGGCTGCAATGTTTCATCCCGCTGCCGTTTCAATTGCCTGCGTTCAATTCCCTCCAAACGGCTTTCTTGATTCAGTTGTTCGAGGGCAATTTCTAGTGTTTCTGCGGCGAGAGTTTGACACAGTAACTGGCGTTTTTCATCTCGCTGCTGCTTGCAATTGCGGTGCCGATCGCTCAAAACTTGCATTTGCACTTCAAACTCCCGAAATAAGGCTTCATACTCTTGTCGCTGCGGGAGTTGATTCAGTGCAATAAGTTCCTGTTTCATCGCCTCCAATTGAGTTAACGTGCGGGCTTCCTCGAAAGCCACACGATCTCGTCCCGGAATCGGCGGCACCCAGCCCTTAACAATGCTGCAACCGTTCAGCAGCCCGGAAAACGCTTTGAGTATCCGCTGTTCCCCCGAAGGCATTTCCACCAGTAATATGCCGTACATCTTGCCCTCGCGATCGTAGGCACCGTCAGCCGCAAGGTACCGCATCAAACCCCGGGCCAGATCCTCGGACATTCGAGTGCGCGGCAGTCTCAGCAGCTCGCCGCTTTGAGGACAACGGCCTTCGTACCAATAATTTGGGTGCGAGTCGATCGACTCCCAATGACAGTCAGTGAAATCTAAAAGCGTGTGCAACTCTAGCATCTTCAATTTTGTTTTAAACCTGAATTAGGGCATATGTGCTTGTGTCCTCGATGCTTTCGGTCAATCGAAAATCGAAAATCGAAAATCGAAAATCGACTGACCGTATCTTACAGGGGTGTACCAAAAGTGAGAAGGGTGCATAATTTTATACCTACTCGAATTAAGTAAAAATGATTTGTCGCACCAAGCCTGATATGCTAAATTTGTTTCAAAACAGCAGCGAGATTAAGAAAAGCATAAGTTAATATATAAGACCGCAAGCTTGTTATCCAACTAAATTTTTTATGTGCAAGGCGTATGCCAGACCTCTCGACTTCGGCTACAGAAAACTCCTCAAACCCCCAGCCAGCGCTGCTGCCGCCGATTTTAAGAATTTTTGCAGCATTTCCAGATTACGATCGGGGCAATAGATTGTACGCATCGGGAAGGTACGAAGCGGCAGTCCTTTGCTACGGAAAAGCGGTTCAAATTAAGCCGGACTGGGCCCGGGCGTGGCTGAATCTGGGCAAAGCTTACAAGCAACTGCACTCCTACGCAGAAACCGTAGCCTGCGCCGATCGAGCTACAGCAATTAATCCCGAAGAATACTGGGCTTGGATGCTGCGCGGGACAGGGCTGTTAAGTTTGCAAAATCACTCAGAAGCGATCGCGGCTTTCGACACCGCAATTCAAATCAATTCAGAAAAGCACGAAGCTTGGTATCAGCGAGGCCGAGTTTTAGAGGAATTGCAGCAGTGGGATACAGCCGCAAGCTGTTACAAAAGAGCAACCCAAATTCATCCGAATTTGCCCGCTATGTGGTACCGGCAAGGCAACGTTTTGGTTCAAGCGGAGCGCTATCCTGAAGCCGTTGCCGCTTTCGAGCGCGCGCTGAAACTCGTCCCGACTAATTGGGAAGCTTGGCTGAACCGAGGTTTGGCTTTAATGAAAGCCGAACGCTACGCTGAAGCGGTAACTTCTTACGATCGCGCCATTCAACTGCAACCGCAAAATAGTCTGGCTTGGTTCAATCGGGGCATTGCTTCTGCAAAACTGCACAAATATGCAGAAGCGGTGACAGCTTACGATCGCGTACTGCAAATGCAGCCCAACGACTGCGAAGCTTGGTTTTATAAAGGAATGGCCCTCAAACACCAGTGGGCAGACGCGGCAATTGCTTGTTTCGATCGGGCAATTCAAATTAATTCTTTTTATCCCGAAGCATGGATCGGGCGCGGTCAAACACTGTCAGAAGCGAGAGATTTTGAAGGGGCGATCGCTGCTTTTGACCAAGCCGTTCAAATTAATCCGAATTTTCCCGAAGCTTGGCTGGGTAGAGGCATCGCCCTAGCAGGATTGGAACGCTACAAAGAGGCAATTATCGCTTACAGTAATGCCCTACAAATTGAAGGTAATTTTTTAGAAGCTTGGAACTTGCGAGGCGAAGCTCTGGAAAAATTACAGCAATACGAAGAAGCGATCGCCTGTTTTGATAAAGTAATCTCTCTGACTTCAGAAGCAGAAATTACATCAAAAGTAGGGTTGCAGCAAGGGGCTGCGCTGGAAAAATTGCAGCGTTACGAAGAAGCCGTAGCAGCTTACAACCGCGTAATTAAAATCGTGCCCGACAATTTTGAAGCTTGGTTGAAACGCGGCAACGCTTTGTCAAAATTGCAGCAGTACGAACAAGCTCTAGCATCATACGATCGAGCAATTACTATCTGGCCGGACAACTATCAAGGCTGGGTACAGCGAGGTCTGATCTTAGGGGAAATGCAGAACTATTCCCAAGCACTCGTCGCTTTTGACCAAGTGATTCAACTCAAGCCAGACAACTGGGAAGCTTGGGCGCAGCGGGGCGACGTTTTGCAAAAATTGCAGCGAACTCAAGATGCCATGAGCTCTTACGGAGTCGCCCTCGAAATCAAACCCGATTACTACGAAGCTTTAGTCAGTCGAGAAGAATTGAGATTGAAAGACGCGATGTCAGGAAAGTGGTAAGGGGAAAGTGACAAATAGTTTTGATTTTTGAAATTGCTTTGTTCCTCGTAATACCGCGCTGGGGTAAAGTTTGAACTATTTAACTGAAAACTAAAAACTTTCCGTCTTCTCTCTCCCTCTGCGTTCTCTGCGCCCTCTGCGGTTCAAAAAAAAATCTAATTACCACAACAATTACTATTGCTATATCCGGCAGAATATCAGCTCATAATTAATGATATTCTGTCGCCGCTTTGGGTTTGACCTTGGGCAACTGCATTTTCAGGGTATACTTGGGTCGGTTCCTCTTGAGCTAACAAAGGTTTGAAAAACCCTTCGGAAGCTGCCAGCCCTGCTGCAACCAAACCCGAAGCAGAAGTTACTTTTAACAAATTGCGTCTGCTGATATTCATAAATAAATGCCTCCTTCAAGAAACTACTAGGACTCACCGCTTCGCTGCACTAAAGAGTTTTGATCTGTAAATTTAAGATGTCTCAAAATCCTGAGCGCCGTCCGGCTGCAACTTCCCCAACCGCTTACTTTACCTAATCAATAGACCTCTTGCAAAAATAGCTGGGACGGGATCTCCGGCCCGTCCCACAAAAAGTTTTTTCTCTTGTGGGATGGGCCGGAGATCCCGTCCGAAAATTTGATCGAAAGCACTTTTGCAAGAAGTCTATTCACGGTATCAGGTAAAACTTTGCTGGCGCTGGCTAGAATCTTTGTCTTGAGTGAACCTGCAATGATGTTGTCCTTGTCGGCCATCAAGGCTTCAAATCCCTGCTTGGCAACCTCGGCTGGATCGTCTTTCTTGTCGGCGCCGGCCTTCGTGTCGTCCATTCCCGCCCGATGGAAGAAGTTAGTATCGGTTGGGCCGGGCATGAGCGAGGTGACAGTTACACCTGTATCTTTTAACTCATTGCGGAGTCCTTCGGAAAACGAGTGGATGAATGCTTTGGATGCTGCATAGACTGCCTCGAATGGCCCGGCATTAGGGCGGCAATGGAGGAAGTGAATAGAATCCGTCCCTGGCCGCGATCGACCATATCCTTAACTACTCGTTTGGCGAGATGTACGGATGACACGACGTTGAGGTTAATCAGATTAAGTTCGTCCTTCAAGTCTGTCTCGCGAGCAAAGTCGCCGCCGACGCCGACACCGGCATTAATTGCGATCGCATCCACTGGCCGATTAGTCACTTTAATCTGGTTGTAGAGCGTCTCAACACCGTCGTAGGTAGCGAGGTCTGCCTGCACTGTATCGACTTTGGCACCGATCCCCTCAAAAGCTTGAGCCGCTTCATTGATGCTCGCTCCGGTGGCGGTGACTAGGAGATCGAATCCGTTTTGAGCGAACTGTTTGGCGAGTTCGTAGCCGATACCGTTAGAGGCACCCGTCACGACAGCCAAGGGCCGGGTCAATGAACTGTTTATAACCATTTAAAATCCTCTGTAACTGCTTAACGCTCGTTTGTCTAGGCTTGCTTCTCTCTGTACCAGACAATCTTTGTGAACTGTGGGCTTTCAACTTTTACAAAGCTAGGGAGGTAGGAGTGCGATCGCATCTTTCCAAGGACATAAGCTGTTAGACATTTAAATAGGGTATAATCGAACAAAAATCATTCAATCAGTGTAAAAATACCAGCACAGAATCATTTCATAGAGAGAGTAAATATAGAAACTACATAAAGCCTTTAACACTTAATAAAATGGAATTTTTACAGGAATAATCCTGCTTTTATTCTTTCTGAATCATGGATAAAGCCCGTTACAATTGCTGAGCTTTGGGGCTGTTAATTAAATAAACAATCCTCTTGCTGCATTCATTCAAAGCCAGACAATCTAGAAAGTATAAAAGCTGAGAGGCTGAAGGAAAAACATCAAAAAGCTACAGATCGATATATAGAACAATATTAAATGATTTTCACCCAAAACCCCGATCTATTAACCGAACGATCAAATTGATCGTGAATAATAAAATGGGCTTAAATCTGAGATACATGACAATTTTTTTCGCATTTTTGCTATTGATAAATTTGTTGAATTGTGATGTTTTTTACAATGTATTGAAATCGGCAGTTTGGACATTAGACAGATTCAAAATAAAAAATTATAAATGAAGAATTAAACGTATTTTTGATGGTGCAGTAATACCCGCAAATCAAGATAACTATTCTGGGAACATCGCTCTATATCAGATTAAGTTTGTTTTCTATATTAGAAGTATAATAATTAGCGTAGATATTGCTAATAACTCTTTTGATAATTACTTGGCAACCGCCACGATCTGGCGCTAAATCGGATTCCATGAGAGACGGGAGATGGGAGATGCGAGATTGACTCGAAACATGACTCTTGGGCTAAAAACATTTATCTCTGCTGGAACGGGCACGATGCTTGCCCAGCCAGAACAGTTCCGGATGTCAGTTATAACTGATGTCAGGCACTGTTCTCAATAAGACCCAATCAACCTGGTAACAGCGACGAAAAATTTTAACCCTCAGGTCGATCGCGCCGCAATAAACCAAGCGGATGACGCCAAAAGTGCAAGATGTCAGTTATCACGAATACTTTACTGTCGGAGATTGCCCGATCGCCCCCAAAATTGAAAATTATGACAGCCAATGGCTGATTCTGCTGGCTTCATGTTATAGTTGTTTTTCAAGAATTAAATTCGGTTGCGTAGCTTTGTTGGTATTTATTTACAAGCGTCTCTCCGAATCTAACTCTCTGCACCCTAATGATTCTGGAGATTTTATGTCGATTTACGTTGGTAATCTTTCATATGAGGTAACATCAGACGACCTCAAAGAAGTATTTGCCGAGTACGGTTCTGTAGGCCGCGTCCAAGTGCCAGTGGACCGGGAAACAGGCAGGATGCGGGGTTTTGCTTTTGTGGAAATGGCAAGCGAGGCAGAAGAAGCAGCAGCCATCGCAGCTTTAGACGGTGCTGAGTGGATGGGCCGCGACTTGAAAGTCAACAAAGCCAAACCTCGCGAAAACAACAACAAACGCCCATCGAGTGGCGGCGGCTGGGGCGGCGACAACAATCGCTCTTCACGACGCTACTAAGCTTTGAAACTGAAAATTTGAGTTTTGGTAGTTGACTGCAGGTGCGAATGCTGCTTTTTTTTTCTGCTTGTTCCATCTGCCCATCAAATAAAACTCCCAAACCTCTAAGTTAGTTTTGCCCCCTCCTTCGAGGGGGCTTTGTGTTTGGCGAAAAATCCCGCCCGGTACGCCGGCAGACCGGTTCCCAGCCTGACTCGCGATGCTGATACCCCAGCGGAGTCACTGGGTGGCGCTGTTGGGAAATATCGCAATTCAAGAGGAAAGTTCTGGCAAGGTCGATCGCGATCGGGTTAGCTTTAATGTCTGTACTTGAGGGAGCATCTCAGTTTTGCAGC
Source organism: Microcoleus sp. F10-B2 (assembly GCF_036704965.1). Lineage (NCBI taxonomy): Bacteria > Bacillati > Cyanobacteriota > Cyanophyceae > Oscillatoriales > Microcoleaceae > Microcoleus > Microcoleus sp. F10-B2. The sequence goes on from NZ_JAUBTB010000004.1 coordinate 16,142, forward strand.
CAAGCTAGAAATTGGAGTTTTGAGGCAGGAGGCAGGAGGCAGAAGGAAAGAGGCAGAAGGAAAGAGGCAGAAGGAAAGAGGCAGAAGGAAACAGGAAGAAGGAAGGAGCCAAAAGAAGTATTTTTACAAATATGAGATGCTCCTGTACTTGAGGTAAGAAAATGCGCGTAGATATTGCTAAGATATCTTTTCAGAATTATTTTTCGGCCGCCATTGCAGGACGCTAATAAGAATATTTTTTGTTCTAGCTGCCGAGCCAATACTTGCTGTCGGAGATTGCCCGACGGCATCCAAAATTGAATAGGACTAATGCCAACGGGCATCGGGACCATCGATTTGTAGGCTGCGTCCGACTTTGATTGTGAACGCATTATCAACTGTTCCCGATAGTAGGGCACCTGACTAATTGTGACACTTGCGTCCAAGACAGTTGAAATTTATGACAGCCAATGGCTGATTCTGCTGGCTTCATGTTATAGTTGTTTTTCAAGAATTAAATTCGGTTGCGTAGTTTGTTGGTGTGTATTTACAGGCGTCTCTCCGAATCTAACTCTTTGCACCCTAATAATTCTGGAGTTTTTATGTCGATTTACGTGGGTAATCTTTCATATCAGGTAATAGAAGATGACCTTAAAGAAGTATTTGCCGAGTACGGTACCGTAAGCCGCGTCCAAGTGCCAAAGGACCGGGAAACAGGCAGGGTACGGGGTTTTGCTTTCGTGGAAATGGCAAGCGAGGCAGAAGAAGAAGCAGCCATCGAAGCTCTAGACGGTGCTGAGTGGATGGGCCGCAACTTGAAAGTCAACAAAGCCAAACCTCGCTAAAACAAACACTCATCGGGCCGCTGCGGCTGGGGCGACAACAATCGCTCTTCACAACGCTACTAAGCTTTGAGACTGAAAATTTGAGTTTTGGTAGTTGGCGGCAGGTGCGAATGCTGCTTTTTTTGTCGTTTGTTCCATCGACCCGCCCAATAAAACTCCCAAACCTCTAAGGATCGCGAATTAAATAATTTACACTCTTGAAAGTGGGGTGGGCCTGAAAGCCCGCCCTTTCTGGACGGGCGGGATGGGCCCATCCCACAAGAACATCACGCATTGTAAGTTATTTAATTCTCATTCCTAAGTTAGTTTTGCCCCCTCCTTCGAGGGGGCTTTGTGTTTGGAGAAAAATCCCGCCCGGTACGCCTGCGGCCGATTTCCCAGCCTCACTTGCGATTCGGTATGCTCTTAACGGCTTTTTTGAAGAGGCTTTCGGGATTTCTGGGCTGCACTCCTGTAAACTGTCAAACTATAATTAAGCACAAAGAAAAGTTAGAATAACGGCAAAGTGGGAGCATCTCAGTTTTGCAGCCAAGCTAGAAATTGGAGTTTTGAGGCAGGAGGCAGGAGGAAGAAGGAAGAAGGAAAGAGGAAGAAGGAAGGAGCCAAAAGAAGTATTTTTACAAATATGAGATGCTCCCGGCAAAGTGATATTGCTCAAAAAACAAACAATTTTTACTGAAAATTAGCCGAAAAAACCAGCCCGACCAGTAAATCTATTGATTTTGCCTGAATAAAGATGGCCAAGGTCTACAGCACGGTGGAACTCATTAAAATCCTCGAAGAAGAGCGCCAAGCCTGCTTGCATGGGCGGCGTCTAAATTTGACTGAAACTCCTGCTACAGGCAACCCCGTGATTGACCGCTTTCTCAAATCTGAGGGAGTTCAGAAGTTCACTGCCTATCAAAATTTTAAGGCTGCCGTGCACGAATACCAGCGGGAACATCAAGTTTCTGGGATTGTCTGGCGGGAAATGGCGGTTAAAGGCAATACTCTACGCTATCCGGCAGTGGATGACGAATTAATAGCTCTACCGGTTGATTTGATTACGTTGAAGGCAGCTAAGATTGCTATGTTGGAATTCTGGCAGCAGGTAACTGCCGGGATGGATTTGTATTTAAGCATTAACAGCGGGAAGGATTTTCGATATATCCAGCAGGTTGATGTAGAGTCTCTAGCCCAGCGCACAGAATGGGCAAGTCTCTCGAAGTGGGAAAAGTTGGATTTTATGGAAATTTTGTTGCAGTTGGGCTGGGGGAAGCCGGAGGAAGCTTATTACAAGCGGGGATGGCCGGCTTCGGGCAGCGAGTACATTCACGCTGTCAAACCCGGACAGCGGCCGATTTGTTAATTGGTAATTGGGAATTGGTAATTGCTAACAGGATATGCTGAATTCAGAACCATTGACAGCACAGAAATTGAGGACACGGCAGTGCCGTGTCCCTACCCCAAAACGTCGTAGCACCGGCGAGGTATCGCCCGCCATCGCCCAATTCGATGTAACCATTGCCCAATTTTTAGGGACACGGCACTGCCGTGTCATGACTGTGGGTAATATCTGAAGAACTCATTGATTAACAGTTGAAATCTGACAAAGCATCAAGCCAAACCACTGATTTGGATCTGTCCAAACTTGCACCGGCATTAAACCGCGCTGCGAAAGTTCTTCCTTTACAGTATTGAGATTAAACTTGCGCGATATTTCGCTGCGGATAGTTTCTCCCGCTGCAAATTCAACCGTTAAATTGAGAGCGCGCAACTGCACTGTTTGCGCTTTTTTACTTTTTAAGTGCATTTCAATTTGACATTCCTCTTGATTGTAAAAAGCCCAATGCTCGAACTGTGTCAAATCAAAATTTCCCTCATATTTTCGGTTTAAATGCCGCAGCATATTCAAGTTAAATGCTGCCGTTACTCCTTGACTGTCATCGTATGCAGGCTCTAAAATATCCTTAGATTTGTCCAAGTCAATTCCCAGCAAAAAATACTCTCCCGGCTGCAATGCACCGACAATTTGCGAGAAGAATACATCGCATTCTCGAGCGTTGAGATTGCCGAGGGTACTGCCGAGAAAGCAAATCATTCGGGTTGGCAACGGCGACGGTGCAATTTTAGCTAAGGCTAATTCGTAAGTGCTGACAAGTCCGTGAATCTGGAGCGACGGATAATCTGCCAACAGTTGACAAGCGCTGCTTTCTAGGATAGTGGGACTGATGTCGATCGGCAAATAGTGCAGGGGATATTCCAGTTGACTGTAAGCATCGAGGAGAATCCGAGTTTTGGTGGAACTGCCGCTGCCGAGTTCTACAATTTCGCAGGGGCCCGTTAAATTGGCGATCGCCCCCGCGCACTCCTGCAAAATCGCCGTCTCAGTGCGTGTCAGGTAGTATTCCGGCAACTGGCAAATCAACTCGAACAGGTTTGAGCCGCGATCGTCGTAGAAATACTTTGGAGGCAGGGATTTGGGGTTTTGAGTCAACCCCCTAACTGCATCGCTGCCAGCATTGATTTCAGCAGGTGTCGGTGCTGCAGCGCTCACGAGTCGCTCTAAGTGCAGTCGCTTTTCTTTGGTTGAGCCTAAGTTTGCCGTGTCGGAAAGTCTTGGGGATTTCATAAAGTAATTTTTAGATGCACATATGGGCATAGCACGCAGTCGCGTTGCCAAAGATCGCGTTCCAGTGAGATTTTCCATGCCGATCTCGGTTCTCTATTGTCTCACCGGATGGCGATCGCATCCACAATTAAAACTTAAAATTTATCCACAATAATTATTGAATACTTAACCAAACTTGTTTTCTTTGAGCTTGTCACATGGAAAAAAGTTGAGCATTTCGCAAACAAATTTTTTCCCCAATTCCCTCTCCAGCCATTTATCTGATGTTCGTAAAATAAGCTTAATAATGCAAGTATTAAGGAATTTGTTATCGGCCAAGTCCGATGAATAAATTTTTCACTATGAACAAATTTGATAGTAATTCTAATTACCTAGCCAACTACTTAGCGCAGCGAAAACCAGCAATAATTTGCCGCACGCCCGGATAATACCAATTCCGAAAGGTCGATCGCAGTGCCTGCGGAAAAGTCGCCCAACTGCCGCCTTTCAAAACCCGGTGTTCTCCATCAAAATAAACTTGAGAATATCCCCTGTAAGGATAACTTTCAAATCCCGGATAGGCATCAAAAGTTGAACCAGTCCATTCCCAAACATTGCCCAACATATCATAGCAGCCTGCCGCACTTGCTCCTTTGCCAAAGGCATCAACTGGTGAGGTATTGGCAATATTATTGCCGTGATTGCACAGGCTGCCGTTTGGCGGTTCTTCTCCCCAAGGATAGATGCGATATGTTTGATTTGCGGCATCCCAACTCGCAGCTTTTTCCCATTCGGCTTCCGATGGCAAACGCTTGCCGATAAAGTTGCAGTAAGCTTCGGCTTCGTACCAACTGACACCGCAAACTGGATGGTTGTTGAAAGCTGGATTTTCTGACCAGTAAAGCGGTCGAGAGACGGCTTCGACTTGCAGCCATTTCCAGCCGTCCGCTGACCACCAATCAGGGTTTTGATAGCCGCCGGATTCCATGAAATCTCGGTATTGACGGCAAGTGACGGGATAGCGATCGATCGAGTATGCTTCTAAATAACACAGGTGGCGCGATCGCTCGTTATCCAAAGCCTCAGCAGCATCGCTTCCCATGTAAAATTCCCCGCCCGGAATTTCAATCGCTGAATTGGGAATCGGGCATTGGAAATCGGGCATCGGGAATTGGGCATCGGAAATTAATATTCCTTCTTCTTTCTTCCTTCTTCCCCCTTGTGGATAATTATAATTAATCCGTGTATCCGTCTCCAAATCCGTGTCGTGCCTTCCTTCTTCCCTCTGCCTTCTTCCCTCTTGTGGATAATTAATCCGTGTATCCGTGTCCAAATCCGTGTCGTGCCTTCCTTCCTTCTTCCTGTGCATTTGCAACACGAAAGCAACAGTTTCACAGTGCTGGCTTTCGTGCTGAATAATAAACCGCCACAGACGTTCTTGCTCGTCGATCGGCGCTACTTCCAAATAATCTAACACCTGTTTTCTCACGGCGTCCAGATATAATTCAACTTCAGGTAACGTCGGCAAAAAAACCCGTTGTTTTTTCGGCAAAATATCAGCAGCAAACAGTTGGTGATACTCAGGAAAGACTCGCTTCAACCCCGCACACCGCTGCAACAGCCACAAATCCTCAGTATAAGCAATGTGACCTAAGTGCCAGCCAACTGGACTGAAATCAGGATGAGCTTGACGGCAAAAAGTATCGTAGTCGATGTCTGCAAATAGCTTGAAAGTGCCGCTGCGACACTGCTGCAAATCGCGATAAATTGCCTCTCTACAAGATTGGATAGATTTCGAGATCACGCTCTACTCCGGTACTGATAATGCTCTGGACTGGGCAGGAGTGCCAATTGCCAGCAAATAAAGGTTCAGAAGCAATGATGACAGAATTCGGGAAATTTAAATCGTCCCGCAGCCAATAGAGGGAAGGAGGGGTTTTTTGGGAAGCAAAGCGAGAGGCAACGAGCTGGTGTCCGTCGCTGATAATTATATTAGCTGAAAATTCTACTTGGTGAAAGTTTGCTAGCTCTGCCAAAGTTTTCAGCGACTTTTGCAAAGCAGCTTCTAGAGTCAGATTTCCGGCTGTCAATTCATTGACAAACAAGGCGAAGATATGCTCAGAATCTGTAGTACCGTTAATTGATTGATAAAGGGTATCGCTGAGTCGATCGCGAATTGGTCTGTAAAGAGTTTGCCGAAAATTCTTCACGAAGCCGTTGTGTACAAACAGCAGGCGATCTTTCTGAAACGGCTGACAGTTGCTCAAATCTACAGCTTGTCCTGAAGTTGCACTGCGAACATATCCCATCGCGCATCCTGATTCAACGTATCGACTAATACTCGGAAGGTTAATGTCGCTCCAAATTGGCTGTACATTTTTATAGGTAAACGGGTCAGTATCTAAGTGCGGGTGATACCAACCAATACCAAAACCGTCAGCATTGAGTAGGCCAGAAGTCATTTCGCGGGGCTGGTAACTCTGCACAATTAGGGAATGTTCCGGCTTGTACAGAATAGCATCAAGTAAAATCGGCTCCCCGAGGTAGCCAAGCAAACGGCACATAAAAATTTTCCAGCAAATTGATTAGCATTGTAGGTCAATAGCGGGCAAATTAGCCGATCGCGCATCTTCAGCGCTGGAAGGTTTTTTTTAGGTCGCTGCCAGCATCGCAGTACAAACGGTACAGTTAAGGTAGAACCCCTGCAACACAAGGAGACTCTTGAATGTTTCTCGACGAACTCATCCCAATGACCAAAGAATTGATCCAACAGCCCATCGCCTTCGCGGGCGGATTTTTATCTGGCCTGCTTCGACTCAACCTTCACGAAGATCCCGTTAAAAGCTGGATCGACTCGCAAGCCGGTTCAACTTCCTACACTACTCCCCCAGCCGAACCCACCAACGGTAAAAGCACAGGGCCTCAGTCAATCTCGATCGACTAAGGAAAAGCACTAACTATTGAAGTCACTACAAAGGGTTTGTCAGTGTGGCAAACCCTTTTAGTCAGATTCGATTGCCCGGTTGCAAGCAAGATAGCACTTGACAGTAAAATGAACAGGTTATTATGTATAGCACAACAAGTTTAGTTCGATCGACATGACTATCTACATTGGAAATCTGTCTTACCGCGCCACCGAAGAAGACCTGAAAGCAGTATTTGCAGAACACGGCACAGTCAAGCGAGTTGTCTTGCCTACCGACAGGGAAACCGGTCGGATGCGCGGTTTTGCATTTGTTGAGATGATGGAGGATGCCCAAGAAGACGCTGCAATTGCCGAATTAGACGGTGCAGAGTGGATGGGACGCCCCTTGCGAGTGAACAAAGCTAAACCGAAAGAAGAGGGCTATCGAGGCGCAGGTATCAAGAGGAACGGCGAATATTAGTCCGCGATGCGGCGGTTGACATCCTCTCGGAACCCACCTGATGCGCCAGTGCGCAACCAGCACCGAATTTCTAGCAGCAGTTGATTTTGGGGATGCAATGTCAAATCCGCTGCACAAAAACATCGACCCTGAATGGGCTGCACTCGATCGTACTTTTTGAGACAGCCAAAATTGACGCACGGGAGTTTAGAAACCCGATTTCTTCCTGGATACCTCACCGCTAAAACCAAAATTTATGAGGAGAAACCGGGTCGATCGGCGTCAGCCTTAGAAAGAGTAAACTCGTCCTTTTTCATCAATATAAACTGACCGGTCTTGCCTAGTGCGGTCGTCCGATCTGGTGATGCGAATCGTCACAATATTTTTCTGCGAGTCAACGTTATAGTCGTATTTCAAACTTGTGCTTCCTCCTGTGGCATTAATCGGAATATTGGCAATGTCGCCGGTGCGATTGCTGATGCGAACAGTGATATTTTTGGAGACTCCGACGGGCAAGGATGACAAGCTGGCACCTGATTGACCGTATTCTAGGTTTAATCCTGTTTCATTTAAGAGTCTGAGGGTAATGTTGCGAGTATTGTCAACCTGCGCTTGAGGTTGCCAGAATCCGGGTTTTGTCCCGCCGTCAGTTGCAGGTTGAGACAATGCTGGGTGGGGATGCAGACAGCCGAGGGCGGCAAGTATTGCTGCGGTTGCAATAATTTTGGATTTCACTGTTTGTACCTCCGGGTCAAGTGTTAATGATATTTCTATCCTAGCTTGAAAATCAGATGTTTTTAATTTAGAACTTAGGTTCCGAAACCCGGTTGGTAGGAAAAATCAGGGCTAAGCGCGATATATAGCGTTCGGTAGAAGCAAGAATGCCTTCGACAATGAAAGCAAGACTTTCAACAATTAAGAAAGTTATAATACCAGTTTACAAAAAGAATGCAACTGTAGACCGGTGTTCTAAACCCTGGCTGCCATCAGTCTTTTCCAATTCTTCAATTATTTACTCTAAAATCTCAAATAGTATAACCGTCTGAGCAGTTGCTATAAATGAGAAACCTGGTTGGTGTCATTGTGAATAGTCTTGGTCGCACTGGTGTCTATCAGCCCGGTTTCCGATCGGGTTGCTGCTTGCCAAAGGTATGATTTAGAGTAGCAACCGGGTTTCTGAGGTAAAGTGCGTCCGGGAGTGGTTAATGGTTAATTATCGATCGAGCGAGTTCTAGAAGCAGGCGCTGTTCGGCGCGGGCGATCGCCCTGCAAGTTTGTTCTACGGCATCGACATTGACAGAAATAGACGAAATCCCCCACCGCACGAAGGATTCAACTGTCTCGGGATACAATGCTGGAGCATCGCCGCAGATAGAGCAAGGAATGCCGGCGGCCCGGGCCTCAAGGATTAATTGTTCGATCGCCCTCATCACTGCCCGATCGCGCCCGTTAAAAGCACCTGCTACCTGTTCGGAGTTGCGGTGAATGCCTAACAGCAATTGAGTTAAATCGTTGGTGCCGATGGAAATTCCTTGAACTCCTGCTTTTACGTAATCTGGCAATAAAAATAACACGGAAGGAACTTCCGCCATAATCCACAGTTGAAACTCCGCAGGTCGCTTTTTCCAAATTGTTTCTAAGCGCTGGCGGCAGTAGACAAACTCGTCAACAGAGCGCACGAAAGGCAAAATTAAATTGACATTTGTGTGGCCAGACTCGCAGACTTTTTGAAGTACGCACAGTTCCCAATCAAATAACTCCGGTTCAAAGGTATAACTGAAACTGCCGTGGGCACCTGATTCGCGCAAATCGAGAGCTCGATAAAATAGCGGTCGCGGCGAAACGGCAGCAGCAAATAAACTGAGGCAATCCGCCATGCGCGAGACAAATTCCGATTCGCGGCCCTCTTGCAGCCAAACTTTGGGGTTTTGAGAGTCCAACGCTTCCAATGCCATTAATTCCGATCGCACCAATCCGATGCCGTCTATTGGCAGATTTTTGAGGCGGTCGATAGAACTCGTTTGGCTGACATTAACTAGCAGTTGAGTCGCCGTTGGGGGGTACCAAACATATTCGCCAGACTCAGGCCGTCGAGATTTAGGCCCGCGATTGGACGATCGATCTGAGCTTGAAAATTGGTGGTTGGCTATTGACATTTTTGCTGCTGTACTGTATATATCTGCATTTGTCGATCTGTCCCCAAGTCTGCTACTGTCTCCTGTCTCGATCGCATCCTGTTGGGCGGTGGCAAAAACTTCTCCGCTATCGCCGTCTACCAACACCGAATCGCCCGAGGCGATCGCCCGAGTAGCCCCGGCAACTCCCACCACAGCCGGAATCCCCAATTCTCTCGCTAAAATGGCACCGTGGCCTGTCATGCCTCCTTGTTCGGCAACTACCCCAGCAGCAACTTTCAGCCAAGGCAACCAATTCGGCTCGATTGTCCGGGCTACCAAAATGCCTCCGGCTAAAAATTCCGCGTTTTCTGGGTGCGAATTAGTCATCACTTGGGCAATTGCTTCAACTTTTCCTGATGCGGCAGCCAAACCTCTGAGGATCGCAGGAGTCCTGGCTGGGGCGATCGGCTTTTCCCATACCGATGCGACTTTTTCCCCTTTCAAAAGACGAACTTGAGTAAAATAAAACTGCGCTTCACTGCTGTTTGCTATCTGGTTGATCGTCCACTTCAAGATTAAATCAGAGTCAAATTCTGCGATCGCTTTTTTACTCAATTCAATGATTTTTTGCAGTTGCGATGCCTCTAAAACGTATTCAGTTTGTGCTTCCTCTCCCAGCGCTAAAACTTCCACGCAACTTTCAGGAAAATCAGGAATTAGAAATGGATAATTGGGAATTTTGACAGCAGCAAAATTCCCTGTCTGCGGTTTTTTTTTCGCTTGTCCGTCGCCGACTTTGAGATTGTAGGCTAATGTTTTGTAACCGAGCCGCTGGAATTTAACTGCGCCTGTTTCCGGCTGTACTTGATAGTAATCGGGGATGGTTTCTCCCCTAGCGAGGGACAATCCCAAACCGCAGGTGGCTTGGATTTCCCACGCTGCACCCGCTTTAGTTTTCACCTCGCCTGCGGCGATGGCTCCTTGAAGCGGCTGCACCAAAACTGCGGGATTGATTTGCTGTATCCTCAGGCCGCAGCGCTGCCAGTAAAATAGACTTCGGGCTCTGAACAGTTCTGCCCAAGCTCGTTTGAGTCCGGCCCCAATAGCTTCTGGTTCTGCCCGTACTGCGTGAGCTTGCAGGATTCCGATTGTTTTCGGGTTCCATGAAGTCAGGGAAGGGCGAAAAATTAAGGCTTTGGAGTTTGAGTTTGAGTTTAGTTGACAAACAGCAGACTCTAGGGTGGAGAGCAGTGAATCTGGCAGTTTGCCGGCGAGGATTTGGTGGCGGATGCTGCGGGCGATCGATTGCAGTTGTCTGGGTTCATCGACATTCAAATGCAGGGAAGAGTGGGGCCAGTCAGCAAACAGCGGTTCTAGCCAGTCGATCGACTCTAAAAACTGCCAAAATGTTTTAGCCGGCACGACAAAACCCGGTACAACGGGATGATTTTTCTGGAGCAAACAGCTCAAGTAAAATGCTTTTTCTCCCACTGCATCTCGGTCTGAAGGTTGAATTTTGTCTAGCCAGTAGAGGTTTTTCACGCTGCGATCCTGTTCTTGCAAACTGATTGAATTTGATAGTTTTTCCCATTAATCACTTACCACAATTTTAGGATGAACAAGCGACAATGGACCGGATTACTCAAATCTTTTCTCAATTTATTTCTTAAGTCTAACTGTCCTCTTTGTCAGCGACCAGCCGCCAGAGAGTTTTGTCCCTACTGCCACAAGCAACTTCAGGGATTTCAGTTAGCCGATCCCGGTCGATTTTGGCATTCAGAGCAGCCTGTTTTTGTGTGGGGTGAGTACGGCGGGGCTCTGAAACGGGCGATCGCAGCTTTGAAATATGACGGCAATCCGCAATTAGCCAAACCTCTCGGCGGCTGGCTGGCCGAAGCTTGGTTGAGTTTTCCCGAATTAGCTATAGATAATTTAACAGTTGTACCGATTCCCATGCACCAAGAAAAGCTCAAGGAGCGCGGTTTTAACCAGGCGGAACTTTTGGCTGAAAGTTTTTGCGAGCTGACTGGTTTGCCTTTGCAGCGCCACGGTTTGGCTCGGGTGAAAAATACTCAGCCTTTATTCGCTCTGACAGCACAGCAGCGGCAAGCGGAAATGGAAAATGCTTTAATTTTGGGGAAAGATTTTCGCCGCCGGCTCCCGCGCGATCGAGTGCTGTTAGTTGATGATATTTACACTAGCGGTACTACGGTTAAGTCGGCAACTAAAATATTGAAACAGTCGGGAATTTCGGTTTACGGAACTGTGGCACTTGCAACTCCTAATAAGATTAATCGGTAAGCTGTGACTGCCTTTATTAAACAGATTTGTAGTGAGGACTAAAGTCATCAGGTTTGTGGAGGCACTTGCGACCTCAGAAACCCGGTTTCTACGAATATTTCTCGTTCCTAGACGCAAAACTCGTAGAAACCGGGTTTCTCGCCCCCCGCGAGTCAGCCCTGAAACTGTCCGAAGTGTTGATTAATGATGCTTTGCTAACAATATTTTTTGCGTAAAACGAACCGCGAAGACGCTATTGACGCGAAGAAAGAGAAGGGAGAGAGTTTAGACGGAAAGTGGAAATTGGTTGCTGATGTTCCACCGGCTGCCGTCGTGAAGCAGTAAAGTTAACGCGGAAGCGGTAAACTCAAAGTGGAGCGATCGCCCTGCAAATTCCAACCAAGCCGTTTGAAAATTCTCCTTAGTTAAATCGCGAAAGGCTACTGTCATGTGCGGTACAAATGGGCGACTTTGAGAAACTCGATCGACAATTCCCAAATTTGCCTCCATATAACTCATCAAATCTTTGTGAATCTCCAGCAATTCGGGTGATTTGACAACATCAACGTAAATGACGCGGGGCGCGAAAGCAGCAAAACCGGATAGAGTAACCGGAATTGACAGCCGATTTGCCGAAAACTCCTTCAAACTTTGCTCTAATGTTGGAACATCCTGCGCTAACGAGTGAAAAGGAGGTTGCAGCGTGATGTGCGGCGGCGAATTCAAAGCACCGCGGCTGTTGTAGTGTTCCGCAAAATACTGTTGAATCTCAGTAATGTGCTGTTCAATATCGGGAGGCGGCACTAGGGCAATAAAAAATCGCTGTTTTGACTGGTTCATCGGATAACATCGCAGTTAAGAAAGGATGGTGCAAAATGGAATATAGAGCATTTGCTCTAGATCCCATTGGTGATCGCCCATTCCCAATCTAAAATATAAAATCTAACATCCAAAATAAAAATGCCTTGGTTTGTCAAAATTGAGCAAGGAATTGTCGAAAAGCCTGTCTTTGACCAATACGTGCCAGCTCACAGAGCTTATGTCCGAGAGTTGATTTCTAAAGGACACCGAGCGAAAACTGGCTACTGGGCGCGGCGCGGCGGCGGTATGTTGCTGTTTGAGGCGGGTTCGATGGATGAGGCGAAGGCGATCGTCGCTGAAGACCCGCTGGTGAAGAACGGTTGCGTTATTTATGAAATTTATCACTGGTGTGTGGTTGAAGAATAAATAACTGTGTTATACTCATAAATGAACTGGACCCACGCGATTCCAACGCCCAAATCTTGTCAGGACCGGAAGGTAGCAGCAACACGGGATGCTTGTAATAGGCGTGGTCTCCGGTTCACCCAGTTTTATGAGGTGTAGCTCCTATGCCTGGTTTCGGAGATATTTTACAAAAAGCAGTTTACCTTGGTGTCGGGCTAGCTTCCTACGCTGGTGAAAAAGCTGGCAGCAAGTTAACTGAATTACGCACTGAAGCCCAAAAGCTGGCAGACGAATTGGTGAAGCGGGGCGAGATGTCCACGGAAGAAGCTCGTCGCTTTGTCGATGACATGGTGCAACAGGCTCAGCAGCAGCCTCCCGTAGAATCGGCCCGGGAGCAAAAACCGGCTGAACCTCGGCGGATTGAAATTATTTCTGAGGAAGAAGATGTCTCGGCAAAAGATGCTAAAGAGACAGGCGGCGTAGACAAGCTCCGCGAACAAGTGCAGAATTTACAAGAGGAATTGCGGCGTCTGAAGCGGGATTAAGCAGGAAAAAACTCGCTCAGCAAAGCAGGAAGGGAACTCAGGATAATACTCTTGAGTTCCCTTTTTGAAGATCTGTCTTGTTAAACTTGACCGGATATCCGGCAATAGGTAATAGAATTGAAAGTAGGTGCGATCGCTTCGCATGAGGCTGGCTCCACCTGTCTGTAAAATATTTTGTAATAGCAAGCTCTCAAATTCATGGAAGATTGGTCTAAAGATTTTTTTGGAGTAATGGAAAATGCTGTTTCTGAAGTAGAGCATTTTTTCAGCGAAATGGGCGAAGAGTTTGTCGAAATGCTGGACGTTTTGGCAAAAATGTCGGAAGAGTTTACTGAACAAGTACAAAATAATCTGATTAATGACATTGACGGTTATTTCAATGAATTTGACGGTTTATTTAATGAATTTATCGAACCGATAATTGAAATTTGCCGCGACTTCGACCCGGAGTTTGATGAGATAGATTTGTCGATGGTGACTTATGTAGACCCTTCGCCGACGCAGCAGCCGGCTTGTCGCGGTTGTCGCAACTATCACGGTCAAGTTTACGGGGGAAATTTGTTGGTTTGTGCGATGCACCCTACTGGTGTGGAATCGGAGAGTTGTGCCGATTGGGAAACTGACAGCGATATGAATTTTTAAGAGTTTTTGAGGGTTTAATGGCTTATGGTAACGTCAATTCAGTCTCCGTCAAAGATTTCTCTGGAAGAGTTTCTGCTGCTTCCAGAAACTAAGCCGGCTAGCGAGTATGTTGATGGTGAAATTTCTCAAAAAGATATGCCCCAAGGAAAACACAGCACGTTACAATTCGAGTTTCCATCTGTTATTAATCGAGTTGGCAAGCCGCAGAAATTAGCTTATGCGTTTCCAGAATTGCGCTGTACTTTTGGGGGACGTTCTATTGTTCCAGATATAGCAGTGTTCGAGTGGCCGCGGATTCCTCTGAATTCTCAGGGAAAAATTGAAAATAGGTTTGAAATTGCTCCGGATTGGACAATTGAGATTTTATCGCCAGAGCAAAGTTCAAGTCGCGTAATTAATAAGATTCTGTTTTGCCTCAAAAATCACACTAAATTGGGTTGGATGATTGACCCGGAAGAAGAATTGGTAATTGTTTTTAAACCGCAGCAAGAACCTGAGATTAAGGAGAATGAAGATATTTTACCTGTGCTCGATGTGCTGTCGGATTTGCAACTGTCGGCGGATGATTTGTTTGGGCTGTTAAGTTTCGATCGCCCGTGAGTTAAAGTTGAGTATAGGGAATTTTGCATCTAACGGCATTTAAAGGTGAATCGCTCAACGGCTAATAATTCGCAATTTGGGTTTCCGAAAATGCCGCCATCGCTGCAATTGCGACAGTATCAGCGAGTGGCGGTTGCTAATTGGTTTGCGAATCAGGGACGCGGTACGCTGAAGATGGCGACGGGTAGCGGCAAGACGATTACTGCGCTGGCGATCGCCACTGAATTATACAATAAAATTAACCTGCAAGTCCTGCTCGTAATTTGCCCTTACTGCCACCTGGTGAATCAGTGGGCGCGGGAATCCGAGAAATTTTGTTTAAAACCTATTTTGGCTTTTGATAGCGCCCGCAGTTGGCAGAATAAGCTGGCTGCGGGTTTGTATGAAGTGCGATCTGGCGAGCGAGCATTTCTCACAATCATCACTACCAATGCTACCTTAATGGGAGATAGTTTGCAATCCCAACTGCGCTATTTCCCCGAAAAAACCCTGATTATTGGAGACGAAGTTCACAACTTAGGTGCGCCCCGTTTAGGAGAAAGTTTGCCGCGCAATATTGGACTGCGACTCGCCCTTTCCGCCACCCCAGAAAGGCATTTCGACGAACAAGGAACCGAAGCTATTTTAGATTATTTCGGCCCAGTTTTGCAGCCGGAACTCACCTTAGCCGACGCCATCCGCCAAAAAGCATTAGTACATTATTTATACTATCCGATTTTAGTAGAATTGACCGAAGCCGAAACCCGCAAATACTCCTACTTAACTAAAAAAATTGGCTGGGCGCTTTGGGGCGATGAAAAAGTAGAAGAAAATGATGCTTTAACAACTTTATTAATGCAGCGAGCCCGGTTAATTGGGGCAGCGGCTAATAAATTAACAGCTTTGCGAGAATTAATGATTCACCGTCTCGACACAGCCCATACTTTATTTTACTGCGGCGACGGTGCGATCGAAGGAAGTGCGCGCCGAAATAACAACCGCCAACTAACAGAAACCGCGAAGTTATTGGGTTCAGAATTAGGCTACCGAGTGAACACTTATACGGCGGCAACTCCTTTAGCAGAAAGAGAACGATTGCGCCAGCAATTTGAGAGTGGAGAATTGCAAGGTTTAGTGGCGATTCGCTGTTTGGATGAAGGCGTTGATATTCCGGCAATTCGCAATGCTGTAATTTTAGCAAGCAGCAGCAACCCGCGCCAGTTTATTCAGCGCCGGGGACGGATTTTGCGGCCGCATCCGGGGAAGGAAAGGGCAACTTTATTTGACATGATAGTTTTGCCTCCAGATTTAGGTCGGGAAACCTTAGAAGTCGAGCGCAATTTGCTGCGAAAAGAGTTGAAGCGGTTCTTGGAATTTGCCGATTTAGCCGACAATGCTGGGGAAGCTAGAGTTAAATTGCTGCAACTTCAGAGGCGTTACGGGCTATTAGACATTTGACATTTATTAAGGTTCGGTTTATGTTTGAGAATAGAGAATTATTCGATCGCAGTTTGAGCTGCTAGTTTTTAATATTTGAAAAAAAATGACTGAAAATCTGCATGAAAATCTGATTGTGGCATTTAGATATGAAGATAGTGCGATCGTATCCGTACCGACAAGCATTTTAGCAGAAAAGCGTTCTTCTTATCAAACTCATCAAGAATTCAGCGACGTACAGCAACCTATTACTAGCGCGCCGCCCGAAGTTCGTCAAATTATTGAGCGGGTATTGGAAATTGAAAAAGATAAGTTGTACATGAGAGCTCCCCGCCACATTAACGATGACATTTTAAAAATCATTAAGGAAGCAATTGTATGAAGTTAATCTCTATTACTCTGTGCAACTTTCGTCAATTTTACGGTAAAAGTCCTGAAATTAAACTAGCTTGGGGTCGGCAAAATATTACAGTAATTCACGGGAATAACGGCGCAGGAAAAACGGCATTGATGAATGCCTTTACGTGGGTACTGTACGGAGAATTTAGCGCGGCTTTTGCGGCAGAAGAACAATTAGTAAACAAGCGCGCTCTGGCTGAGGCTGAAATGGGAAAAGCCGTAGGTTGTTGGGCGGAAATTGTGTTTGAACACGACAGCACGCGCTACCAAGCAAAACGCATCTGCCGTGCTTATAAAAGTGAAAATACTGTAGAACATGGCAAGGCTGAATTGTTTCTAACTGTAGCCAAAGATAACGGTCTGTGGCTGAAGCCGGATCAGCATCCCGATGATATTATCGGGCGGATTTTGCCGGAAAGTTTACATAAATATTTCTTTTTTGATGGGGAGCGAATCGAGCAAATTGTCCGCTATGACAAGAAGGCAGAAATTGCGGAAGCTACTAAGGAGTTGCTGGGGGTGGAAGTGTTGAATAGATCGATCCGGCATTTAGGAGAAGCGAAAAAATCTCTAGAGACAGATTTAAATATAATTGGGAATGCTGAAACGAAGAAACTTTTAAAAGACAAGCAAAAAAATGAGCAAGAAGCCGATAAACTTGCGAACAGACAAGTAGAAATTGAGCGGGAATTGGCCAACCAAGGAGAGTTAAAAAAAGCAGTTAATGGTAACTTGTTGGAACTTAGCGGTGCTGCGGATTTACAAAAGTTGCGAGACGAATTGGAAATGCAAAGAAGTTTATTTAAGCAACAAATTGTACAGGCGACAGATGCTCTAAAACGCTCAATATCTATGCGGGGTTATGGGGTATTTTTATCAAATGCGGCGGCTGAATTTGAAATAATAGTCGGGGATTTGCGGGAAGGTGGCTCGTTGCTTTCGGGGATTCAGCGACCGTTTTTGGAAGAGTTGTTAGCACAGCAGCGGTGTATCTGCGGTACGGAATTAGTGGAGGGTTCTGAGTCTCGCCAACAGGTTAGCGGTTGGATTGATAAGGCGGGTGTTGGCGATGTGGAAGAAACAACTATTCGGATTAGCGATCGGGTAAATGAAATTGATAGGCAAGTAACTGATTTTTGGGAGGAAATTGACCGACTACAAGGCAATATCAGCCGCGACAGAACCGAACTTTCTCGCGTGGAAAATCAGCTAGACGATATTCACAACAAGCTGCGGAATTTTCCTGACGGCGATGTCAGCCGCCTGCAAAAGCGCTTGGATGAAATTGAGGCAAAAATTGGCGATTTGCACCGGGAAACAGGCTCTAACCAGCAGCAGATTGAGAGTTTGAATGTGCAGGTGTCGGCTTTGGACAAGCAAATCGACAAACAGCAGCTAAACGAACAAAGGCAAGTATTAGCCCAGCGCCGGATTGCTGCGACTCAGGATGCGATCGATCGCCTAACTGAAGTGCGATCGCGCTTAGAAAAACAGTTTTGTTCTCAGTTGGAAAAGCGGGTGCAAGATATTTTCAGTCAGATTTCTTTTACTCCTTATATCCCCAAGTTGAGCGATAAATACGAACTGACGCTAGTAGAAAATACGTCTGGTAAAGAATCTTTAGTTGCCGCTTCTACAGGAGAAAATCAAATTCTCAGTTTGTCGTTTATCGGCGGAATTATTGAGGGTGTACGTGAGTGGAGTCAAAAAAATACTTTGATGGGCCCGGATAGCAGTACGTTTCCAATTGTGATGGATTCTCCCTTTGGCAGTTTGGACGAAATTTATCGCAAGCAAATCGCGAATAAGCTGCCGAAGTTGGCGAATCAATTGGTAGTTTTGGTAACTAAAACTCAGTGGCGCGGAGAAGTTGCTCAAGAGATGGAAAGTTGCATCGGCAGGGAATACGTGCTGGTGTACAATTCTCCGAAAGCTGATTGTGAAGAAGATGCGATCGAACTTGGCGGGACGCGCTATCCTTTAGTTAGGCGCAGTCCCAATGAATTTGAATATACAGAAATTGTAGAGGTGGATTATGTCTTCTAATTCGGCAATTACGCAAGCTTTGGAAACGGATATTTGGGTGAAAGCGACATGGGAAGAGTTTCTGAATTTTGCTGAGGATTCAGCATGGGAGAAGGGCAAGTTTTATTACTATCAAGAACACATGAGGGTAGAAATGTCACCAGTAGGGCCATTGCACGCGCGTCATAATTCAATCATCCCGTATGTAGTTATTCTGTTTGCAACATTGAGAAATATCCGAGTAGTTCAATTTGCTAATGCCAGTTTTAGGAAAGCAGGTATTCGCGAGTTTCAACCCGATCTAGCTTACTACATCGGTTCAGATTTGAGAGTTCCTCCTAATGACAGCAATTCACCTGTTGATTTGGATGAATACGATCCGCCTAATTTGGTAATTGAAATTGGGGCATCTTCTTTTAACGATGATTTGGGCAGTAAGCGGTTGCTTTACGAAAATGCAGGAATTAGTGAATATTGGGTTGAACGTGCAAACACGCGGGAGGTTTTTGCGTTTGCGATTAATGGCGGAGGTAGCGGGAGAATTCAAGAGTCGCGGGTCTTACCAGGGCTAGAAATTGCGTTAGTTGAGGAAGCTTTGAATCACAGTCAAACGCAAGATGATGGGGAAATTAATCGCTGGTTGATTCAAACTTTTAGTCAAGGTTGAATGGAGTTTGACGTGGAACTTGAATATACAGAAATTGTAGAGGTGGATTATGGCTTCTAATTCGGCAATTACGCAAGCTTTGGAAACAGATATTTGGATGAAGGCGACGTGGGAAGAGTTTCTAAATTTTGCTGAGGATTCAGCATGGGAAAAGGGCAAGTTTTATTATTATCAAGGACACATGAGGGTAGAAATGTCACCAGTAGGGCCATTGCACGGGCGTCATAATTCAGTAGTTTCGAGAGTTGTCAATTTTTATACTGCTTTTAGAAATATCCGAATAGTCGAGTTAATTAATGCCAGTTTTCGCAAAACAGGTATTCGGGAATTTCAACCTGATTTGTCTTATTATATAGGTGCCGATTTTGAATTGCCTCCTCGCACCAATACGCCAATTAATTTGGATGTGTTTGCACCTCCAGCTTTAGTGGTGGAAATAGGATCGTCTTCTAGTGCCGATGATTTGGGAGTAAAGCGCTTAATTTACGAACATTCTGACGTTCAAGAATATTGGGCTGCAAATGCAAATACGAATGCTGTATTTGCATTTGCTATTACTGCGGGAGGGAGTGGGATCATTCAAAATTCACTGGTTTTACCGGGCTTAGAAATAGCGTTAGTTGAGGAAGCTTTGAACCGGAGTCAAACAGAAGATGACGGGGAAATTAATCGCTGGTTGATTCAAACTTTTAGTCAAGGTTGAAGGGAGTTTGACGTGGAAAAAGAGTATCATAAGTTGGTGCGCGATCGCATTCCTGAAATTATTCGCCAAAGTGGGAATGAATGCGAGGTTGTAATTTTGTCGGAGGCAGAATACCGTCAAGCTTTGCGGCAGAAATTGATTGAAGAAGCGGGGGAAGTGGCAGAGGCCCACGAGGAAGATTTGGTGGCGGAATTGGCTGATTTGTATGAGGTGATAGATGCGGTGATGGCGAGTTTTGGCATTTCGGGCGATCGACTTTTGGCCGAACAAATCAAGCGGCGGGAAGCCAGAGGAGGTTTTGCCCAAAAAATTATGTTGTTGCGGACATTCTGAAAATTATCTGCGTTAATCTGTGTTTATCTGCCTCAAATCTGCGGTTACTCTATCAAATTACTCACTTAAAAATTACATATTAATCCCAATGGCTGCTAACAAAATTAGAATTGCTAAAGATAAAGCCGAGTTAGTCAAATCATTAACTTTATCGGATAACAACTCCGCGCCATTTCAGACTTACGCCGATGTCATCGCTTTCGCCGCATCCTTGGGAAATCAGCGGAAAAAACGATCGCCTTTGGGGGAAATTTCTAAACGAGAACCGGGTGCGATAGATGTTGATATTTTTGTATCGAGGGGTTACGATATGGCGATTAAATTAATTGCGATCGCCGAAACCAAAAATCCTCAAATTCTCTCCCATCTAGACGAAAAATTGGAAGCAGAACGCTTGCAAATTTTTGAAGAATATGCTAATGGTGGACTGGAAATTTTGCGCGAAGAGTTGCGGGGCGCGGCGGATTATACCGATCGCCTGTTGTTAGTTTTGATTTCAGAAAGAGACAACCAACATCGGTCAAATGAAGAATTCGATTTAAGCAAGTTTTTATTTTAATAGGTTCCCAATGAAGCACATCCCAAAAAATATAATCAAGAGATGCTTAAAGGCATCTGCAAAATTTCTTGCTTACAGTTACTCAGCATTTATTATCTGCTATTTCCTTCTCAAACTAATCTTTTGGGATAGAATAGGAATTATTGCCTTAATTAGCACTTTTAGCCCATTAATTTTCTTCCCAACTTTCCTGCTTCCCATCATCGGCTGGTTAATCATCAAAAAAAGATGGTTCACTGTTATTTCTGCGATCGCCTGCCTTCTGCTAATAAGTTGGCTGCACGTCAAATACTTTAGCCCACAACCAATAAACATCACAAATTCGCAGCCCACCATCAAAGTTTTATCTCACAACCTCAGTTGGTATAAAACGCAGTCACCTACTTTACTAAAACTGATTAACCAGCAAAAACCCGATATTATCTTTTTACAAGAAATCGTTAAGAAACATACCCAAAGAGTTTTTACCTGGTTAAAAGGAGACTACCCATATCAAATTGGAACTCACCCTGTAGGAATTCTCAGTAAATATCCAATTGTATCTAGCGAAATACTGCACTTAGCGAACCATCCAGAAACACAGCAGCGGGCAATTATTAAATTTAACGAACAAGAAGTAGTGATTTATAATATGCAAGCTACCGGGCCGTGGTTGAAACTATCTAAAAAATGGCGTTTTCTCAAAATTCCAGTTTACAAATATGACAAACGATCGCCTGAAATTCAAGACTTAGTGCAGCGAGTTGAGCGAGAAACTCTGCCAGTAATTGTCGCGGGCGATTTTAATATGACAGACGAAACTCAAGACTATGACAGGGTGCAGAAAGTCATGCAAGATTCTTTCCGAAAATCTGGATTTGGGTTTGGTTTTACCTGGCCTCACGGTTGGGAACTTAAATTCTTGGTAAAAAAGTCGAATTGGAGATTAAATTATCCGGTTTTCCGGATTGATTATATTTGGTATTCCCAGCATTGGGGTGCTAAATCGAGTTCCGTTTTGGAGGCAACCGAGTCGGATCATTTGCCTGTAGCAGCAGAACTTATTTTGTTGAAATAAAGCGGTATAATGTATGTAAATTGAGAGGGAAACTTTGGTAAAATCGCGATCTGTAGTATTTTTATAGCGACAAAAATTGCTAAAAGTGATAATAGAAATATGCAAGTTTCCTTAAGCTATATGTTAAAATAAGTATTAGGTGGAGTGATTGACCTCAATGCCTACTGCTGCCCAGCTAGAGAGTTTATATCGCATCAGTTATCAACTGACCTACACGATGCTTCAGCCTATACATCTGATTTGTGTTGACGATCGCACTCGTAACGTATACATATTGGCTGGGTACGATGAAGAGCTTGAGTTCCAGATTTTACCCAATGGGGAGTTTGCTGATGAGCCAAGTTAACTATAATGCAATGTCGAATACTGAATTAAAACAGTATTTTCTTAAACATCGTGGAAATCGAGCCGCTTTTCAGGCGTACTTGGACAGAATCAATCAGCATCCGCTGAGGATTATTGCAAGTCCCAGCGATCCAGATTTTGATGAGAAAGTTCAAGCTGCAATCCGTCGCAAATTAGAAGCGGCAAGAAGTCGCAGCAGTTAGCCATCTAATAAAATTGAGAGGCACACCCCATGCAAATTAACCTCACCATTACCGATCGCTTAGAACAGCAACTTCTTGAGAAAGCTAGCCAACTCAACCTGCCGATCGAAACCCTGATTTTGCAATCCCTACGCCAACTGTTTCAAGAAGACGAAGAAGATATATCTAAAGAAGATATCCTTAACAGCCTTCGGATTGCGCTTCAGGAAGTAGAAGACGGCAAAGTTCACCCCATCGCAGAACTTTGGGATGGTATTGATGTCTGAACCACCCAGCATTCAGGTTCTGTTTGCAGATCAATTCAAGCGCCAACTCCGAACCCTCGCCAAACGCTATCGCCAAATTCAAACCGACTTGCAACCTCTCCTACAGCAGTTGCAAGCAGGCGAATGTCCAGGCGATCGCATTTCCGGTACGGGCTACACCGTATTCAAAGTAAGAGCCAAAAACAGCGACATCAGTAAAGGAAAAAGTGGAGGCTATCGCATTATTTATCAAGTCACATCAACCACTTGTTTCATCTTGCTCATCATCTATGCCAAATCTGAGCAAGAAACGGTCGCCGTTGAAGAAATCAATGACATTATCGATAGCTTCCGCAATCAGCAACAATCATAATCAAGAAATAACGTTAACTAGGATCGAAATTTAGGGATCGCGCTTTAAAATACTCCTAAATTTCAATCCCTGACTGGTGCAGATATCAGCATAAAAAATTAGCTAAGCACTGGCGGCAATCCTACCTCTTGCGGCTGCACAAATCGGCCGTTAAAACTAATAGCTTTATCCTCAAAAGTTCTCGCTTCCGCTACCGCTTGCCGCAAATGAGCTCGCTCCATATCGTCCTGAATTCCCCCTACCAAATATACAATTAACTTCGTCGCTAAATCCTTTCCAGAAACTAGCACTCGCTTTTTGTTCGGATCGTACAAAATCCCGTACCAGGCAGACTCAGGATTGTCCATGTGGCTAAATCCTTCATCGACATCGAATCTGCGGAGTTTGTCGAAAATAGATTTCAGGGAAAGTTTCTTTCTAAATACTAAAATTCCCAAAGCATTAGCTAAAGCAATTTGACCGACTGGACGGAACAAAATATTTCCCTCGCCCCCTGGCTTTTCAAAACTAAATCGGCGCAATTCTGCCGTTTCTTCGCCGCTTTCAATTCTTTGATAGCTGGGTAAAGTTGCTAAATGATCGAACAATTTTTTAAACTCTTCAATTCCCTCTTTTAGTTCTTCATCTTCGGGACGCATGGGAATTAAACCTTTTCGTTCCGGCTTCCAATGAGGGAATTTGTATTCTAAATACCGTTCGGACATATCTTGCAGCGCTTGCAATGTGGTTAGGACTGTTGATTTTGCTGCGACTGTGGCGCTGTCCCAATTGACGCGGGGGTTTCTGTCATCTTGTTCTTTTAATAAAGGATGGGTGACGGCAATTTTTCGGGCGGCGATCGCAAATCCGTTATCCTCGTTCAATAATGCTAGCTGGCCCTGACTCAGCGTTACCGCCATGAGGTTAACGTGCACAAAGATCGATCGCACGCGCCGTTGTGCTTGCTGCCGCGTTTCCCCCGCTACCGCCGCCGGGATAAACTCAATCCCGATTTTTTCGTGAGCTAATTTATACACTGTTTCGGGGTCGATTTGATACTCTTCTGCTAAATCTTCCAGAGTTATTGCAGCGCCGACAGGTTTTTTATTTTTGTTGTATCTTTGCAGGATTCCGGTTTTAATTAAACTCATTAAACCTTGAACTCCCATCAGCCGATGCTGGCCGTCTAAGGCAAAAATCAACACTTCTTTAGAAACATTCAAAAGCCCTAAGTTCTCGTTTTTATCAAAGGATGTAAATTCAGTCGCGGATTTGGTTGCTATGCCATTTTTATCCCATTCCTCGGCTAGAGGATTGTCTACCCACGGGGGACTGACTACTACTAAAACTGCGGGGAATTTGTGCGATTTTCGGGCGGCTAAGTATTGAGTGAGGGCTGCTTGGCGCGACCAATCTAAGGGACGCTGGATAATTTCGTCAATGGTTTCGTCGTCGCGGACGATGTTGTTGGTTTGGAGGTCGAATTTTTGGCGGAAAAGCGGCATTTGGGAGGCGAAACGGACGCGAGAGTCTAACCATTCTAGGGTGACTGAACCGATGTATGCTTCGCTGTTTCCCATCTGGGTTTTTTGTACGAAAATGCGATCGTCCTTTCCTAAATAATTATCTAATAAAAGTGCGATTTCCTGTCTGTCGCTATTTTCTTTTTCTAATATTTTACTAGCGAGGTCATCCGCTGGGCTGGTAGTCATTGGCTGTTTTTATATAATTAGGCTATTTTTCAAAAATATCATGAGTTAAAAATTATGTCAACTCTTGTTTTTTAAAAATTTTTGTGAAATACTTGAGTTATCGAAGAAAAGTCCCGACTGCTTATCATATTTATTGCACGATGTCAAGGATTTATTTATTTAAACCGCAGATGAACGCAGATAGACGCAGATAAGAGTTATTCATCTGCGGAAAGTTGGCGTGTATCTGCGGTTTCACAAAAAAAATATGTCTACTCCTTCTTTTGAATACATTTTGCCGGTGATCCGGGGAATTCAAGCGGGCCGCGAATATTACGTGTCGATGTGTCCGGTGCGTTTTTTGCCGAAATTGTTTCCCTTTGAATCTGAAGATTTGCCGCCGTCTATGCGGGCGAAACGCGCGCTTAACAAAGCTAGGATTCCCGAAATAGCTGATTATTTTGTTAAGAATCCTACAAATTATACTTGTGGGGCAATTGCTGCTTCGATTGATGCGGATATTACTTTTGAAGCTGTGGGAAATGAGGCAGAGGAACGGAAAATCGGTCGCTTGCGGGTGCCGATGGATGCTAAGTTTACTATTAATGACGGACAGCATCGTCGGGCGGCTTTTGAGATGGCTTTGAGGGAAAATCCACAGTTGGGATATGAGACGGTGGCGCTGATTTTGTTTCTCGATATTGGGTTGGAAAAATCGCAGCAGATGTTTGCTGATTTGAATAATTTTCAAGTTCCTTTGGAGTCGTCGCTAAGTGTACTTTACAACCACCGGGACGATCGCGCTTTTGTGGTGAAGGCTGTTGTTAAGCAGGTTGAGGTTTTCCGGTGTTTGACTGAGATGGAGAGGGGGAGTTTGAACGGGCGATCGCACAAATTGTTTGCGCTGAGTGCGATCGATCGTGCTATTATGGCTTTGCTGTCTAATATTCACCGCAGCGAACAGCCAAAACCCTCTGGTTCTCGCACCAAAAAAGAACAGAAAGAGGAAGAAATTGCTCAAAAAATACAACTGGCGGTTAGTTATTGGAATGCGGTTAGCAGTTTTATTCCAGATTGGCAATTAGTTCTGCACAAGCAAGTGGCGGCGGGGGAAATGCGCCGGGATTGCGTGCACTGTCACAGTGTTGTGCTTGAAAGTTTGGGGGAAGTTGGGGCGGCTTTGCGATCGGTTTTTCCTGAGAGTTGGGAGGAACGTTTGAGCCTTTTGCAGCAGGTTGATTGGTCGATTTCTAATCCTGATTGGGATGGAGGGATTTTGTTGAAAGGGGGGATTTCTAAGTCGAGGGCGAGTGTTAGTTGGATGAGTGATTATTTGAAGATGAAGTTGGGTTTGGAAATCGCAGATACAGCAGAGGCGGGACGCCCGTGCCACCTGCGTTTGTAATTGCAGCGCCAAAATGCCTCCAAAAACTAGGCTAATTAAAATAGCGTCTGAATGGTTCTGCAAGAATGCCCAAGATTTGGTCTAGCTGAGTAATAAAATATTCAGTCAAATCAATTTTTAACAACTGATTTTCTAGAATTAGGAATTTCCAGTTTGTACCAGTTGAAACTGCTCCATAAATTGCGGATTGTTCTTGCCCTTTGCGGGCATTAAATATTTGAGCTGCTGCCATCTGAGCCGCACACTGTCCCAATCCTATTCTAATATCGTTGTCTTTGGCTTCCACTAATGTCAAGACTGGGGCTGTAACTAATGATTGATTGCTCGATGCGCTGAGGAGGAAGTCACAAGCCCCGGTTAATCCTTTGCTCTCTTCTACGTTAAATGTGTTGCCGGAAAAGTAGCCAATTTTGTTGTTGAAAGTGCGCCGTATTTCGAGTAGAATGGGGGTAATGATTAATTCCGATCGAGCTTTTTCGGTGCTGATACTTGAGGCTAAGTCTAAAGCTTCGTCTAGAGTTTCTTTGAGGCGTTCTGAAGGTGCGAGGGGGCTAATTTGGCTGAATAAGTGGGGAATGTCTTCAACGGTTAGATCCAGGGTTGAGACGGCTTGGTCGATGGTTTTGAAGTCGCTGTAGGACATATTTGATTTGGGGGGTGAGAGATGATTTTTTTAACCGCAGATGCACGCGGACAGTGATATAATTATCTCCTGTATAGGCTATAAAATTAATTTTTAGTCTGCTGACACTGCTTAAATTGTCTAGTTTCTGCGTTATGGTTTTGCCTGCGCTTAACTTTTTGTTGACAAGAGTGTAAAATTTCCGGTCGGATTTTATTTAATCATAGCGGGAGGAGAAAATGACTACTGGAGAAGAGTCCCCAAATAAGAATTTAGCATACTATCGCCAACGTTTTGCAGCTCTTAATGTAAATAATACACGCCAACGTGGCCAAGCTAATCATAAGCCAATATTACTATTGTCAATCATCGATCTAATTGCTCAAGGAATAATTAGGGAAAATCGAATTTATGTTTCGGATGCCTTGGTTAAAACATTTAACAAGTATTGGGAAATTTTAGGTTCTGACTCTCACAATCGTGGTTTGTACTATCCATTTTGGCATTTGGAAGGTGATGGATTCTGGCATAAAACCTTGAAATCGGGATTTAACGGTTCAAAGCCTAAAACAACTAACAAGCTAAGAGAAGCTGTAGAATACGGTAGTTGGGATAATGAATTATTCGATTTACTCCAAGACCAAAATTCTAGAGCGGAACTAATAGATACACTGGTTGCTAAATGGTTTTCATCAAATAGAGACGATATTGGAGAGATATTGCAGGTCAATCAAGAGTTTGAAAATGTTAGTCACACAGAAAGAGAAATGTCGGCTACAGCCGAAGTTACTGACGGAGAACCGAGATTTTATTTAACAAAATCTGCTGTTAGAAATGCTTTTTTCAGGAAAGCAGTAGTACATACATATGATTACAAGTGTGCATTTTGTCGATTGAAAGTTATCAGAAATCTAACTCAAAATATTGTAGATGGATCACATATTAAGCCATTTTCAAAGTTTTATGATAATCAAATTAATAATGGGATATCATTGTGCAAAAATCATCATTGGGCTTTTGACCAGGGTTGGTTTGCTATAGATGATAATTACAGAATTATCGTCGCTAATGACTTAGAAGAGGAATCCCCCAATGCCAGATGTATGAAAGATTTTCATAGTGAAACTATTCTCCTGCCCACTTCCGACCAAGATTTACCAAGACTTGAATCGCTAGAATGGCATCGGCGGAATGTATTTAGAGCTTAATAAAGTAACTGAGGTTGAAGACATGACAGAAACAATGCTACCACTTTTTCCACCCCGTACCGTTAGGGACTTAGTGGAAGAAATAAAAAAATTAAGTCAAGAAATTAGAGATTTATATTGTTTAGATGATCTACCTTGGGTTTTAGGATATTCCGGTGGGAAAGACAGCACTGCGGTAGTGCAGCTTATCTGGTATGCAATAGCAGAATTACCACCTGAAAAAAGGACGAAAAAAATTTATGTAATTACCACAGATACACTGGTAGAGAACCCGATAGTTTCTACTTGGGTACGTCAGTCATTAAAACAGATGAAGTCTGCGGCTATAAAACAGCAGCTCCCAATAGAGCCTCATATGCTTTATCCAGATGTCAAAGATACTTTCTGGGTCAACTTGATGGGAAAAGGCTACCCAGCACCGAGACATGGATTTCGCTGGTGTACTGAACGCCTGAAAATTCTTCCTTCTAATCGGTTTGTTCGTGATATGGTGAGAATCAATGGAGAAGTAATTCTTATATTGGGTACTCGCAAAGCTGAAAGCATTAAACGCGCTGTTTCAATGGAGAAACATGAAATAGGTCGCATGAGTGACCGTCTAAATGATAAATCTAGTTCCATTAAATCTCTGCTTTATCAGAGTCCTAGTCTGCCTAATTCCCTAATTTATAGTCCGATAGAAGATTGGCGAACTGATGAAGTCTGGATTTATCTAAATCAGTGGCCTAATCCTTGGGAAAATAGCAACAAAGATTTATTTACCATGTATCGAGGCGCAACAGCAGACAATGAATGTCCTTTAGTTGTCGATACGTCTACACCTAGCTGTGGCAGTTCTCGCTTTGGCTGCTGGGTTTGCACAATGGTAAGCCAAGACAAATCTATGGAGGCAATGATTCAAAACGATGAGGAAAAAGAATGGATGCAGCCTCTCCTCGATATTCGCAACGAATTAGACATAAAAGACGATCGCCCAAAAAGAGACTTCCGACGCATCTACGGTAGAGTAGAACTGTTTGAACGCAACATGGGCGACGACACAACCTCCGTCGAACCCATCCCAGGGCCCTACACCAAATTCTGGCGAGAACACTGGCTGAGACGAGTCTTGGAAGCACAAACCCAAATCCGCAAAACCGCACCCCTAGAAATGCGCGACATCACCTTAATTACCCCAGAAGAACTTAGCGAAATCCGCCGCATTTGGCTGGAAGAAAAGCACGAATTCGACGATTCTTTACCCCGGATTTACGAAGAAGTCACGGGCGAACCTTTTGAAGATTCCCGTCCCGCCGCTGAAAGAAAACTCCTCGGTAGCGATGAATGGGCTGCGATCGAAGAGATTTGCAGTGAGGACAAAATGCACCTCGAATTGATGGCAAAACTCCTCGATACAGAACGCCAATACTACACGAAACCCCGCCGTACAGGCATTTACGCGGATTTGGACAAATGCTTTGAAACCAGTTCGCGATCGAAGGAAGAAGCAATTGGCAACGCCCACTATCAACGCAATTTAAAAAAAGCGGTGGAAGATATTAAAGCAAATCCGACGGAAAACATTCAGCAATTCAAAGATGCGATCGCCCAAACCAACAGTTCCGCCAAAAACGATACCGTTGATATTGCCAAACTTAAAGAAGAACTCGAAAGCAACAGCAATCAAAGCAGACAGCTATCTTGGGCAGACATCAAATTTTCACCGCCCCATTCAGGAGGGGAAAAACCTAGCGATTAGCACGCACTAGCCTGCGGTTAAACCCAAACTTGTTGACAGCCACCCCGCCGAGCGATCGGATACAATAGGCTGTCAACTAACCTCATTATTACCCAACCCTTATCGTTTAAATTACAAAATTTTTACGACCATGATTAATCCTAATATTCCCCATCAGGATATTACATACAGCATCATCGGCTGTGCAATGAGAGTACACCGGAGGACGCAAAAAGGTTTAAGAGAAAAACATTACCAAAGAGCCTTTGAGGCAGAAATGATAGAATCCGGTTTAACAACAGAAATGGAGTATCCCCGACAAATTTACGACGGTGAAGTTTGGATGGGAATCCTCTATCTAGACCATTGGGTGAATCAAGGTATTGTAGTAGAGGATAAAGCCGTAAATTATCCAATGACCGATAAAGATAAAGCTCAAATAATAGCTTACGTAGCAGCTACAGGAGCGCAAGTAGGTTTATTTATAAACTTTGGACGCAGCAAATTAGAATATCACCGCATCCTCCCACCAAAATCTGTACAAGGTTGGCAGAAACATATTCAACCATACTTGTGGACGCCGAAAACAAGTGGCAGGGGTTGGACAAGAGGAAGTTCAGCAACCTATGAAGAAACAGATGCGGAACTCCCCTTACCTCCCAGCATTCCGCCCCAGAACCAGGAGGAAGATTCAACCGATGTGATTGATTGGTAGCAAAGGGGGGGGACGGTTAGCAACGGATTTTGTAACGGATGTAACGGATGATTAGTGGGTGATTACCAAATCCACTGCTAACCACCCCCACCAACCACCCATCTGTTAAATCCGCTGCTAACCGCCCCCCACCAACCACCCATCCGTTAAATCCGCTACCAACTCCCTTGCTAACCGCCCCCCCACCAACCAACAACATCTACATCTACAATGCAATTCCTCGAACTCGTCCTCAAAAACTTCGGCCCCTATGCAGGCACCCAAACCATCAATCTCCGCCCCGAAAAAGACGGAAATCCCTGCCCAGTCATTTTATTTGGCGGCATGAATGGCGGCGGCAAAACCACCCTCATGGACGCCATTCGCCTCGCCCTCTACGGTGGGCGCGCCCAATGTTCCACCAGAGGCAATTTAAGCTACAGCGACTTTCTCAATCAATGCGTCAACCGCCACACACCCCCATTAGAAGATACCCGCGTCGAACTAACATTTGAACAAGTCCAAGATGACAAATTAGCTCAATTCAAAATAGTTAGATACTGGAAAAAACTAGATATCAAAGACAACCTAAGCATTCTCATATACAGCGAAATTGTCAGCGATTGGTGGTCGGACAAAGCGATTACTAACACTTGGGACGAATACATCGAAACCCTTTTGCCCGTCGGAATATCCAACCTATTTTTGTTTGACGGCGAACAAGTAAAAGAACTCGCCGAACTCGAAACACCGCCAGAGTTTGTCGTCGGGGCGATTAAATCTCTTTTAGGTTTAGAATTAGCAGAACGCCTCGCCGTCGATTTAGAAATATTAGCCGGCCGCAAGCGGAAAGAAATTGCTGGCAAAAAAGACTTGGCTGCTTTAGAGAAAATAGAACAAACTTTTAAGAAAATTAGTGATGAAATAGACTCAGCTAAGCAAGAACAAGCCAGCTTTAAAAACGAGTTAGATAAAGCTCAAAAAAATCAGCAACAAGCATCAGACAAGTTTATTTTTGAAGGCGGAAAAATTGCCGCCGATCGCAGTCAACTAGACAGACAGCTAAACGACTACAGAAATCAGGCAGATAAAACCCGTCAAGCCATGATGGAATTGGCATCAAATACGCTACCACTAGCCCTAATTTCGCCCTTGCTAAGTGAAGCCAAAATTCAAGCAGAAACAGAAGCCAGCCAGCAGCAAGCAAAGATTGCCCAAAATGTTATTAAACAAAGAAGCGATCGCCTTCTCAACTACATCGCGGAAATCTCGTTAAATCCCCAACAGCTAGATAAAATTCAAGACTTCATCCGCCAAGAAAACCAAGAACTCGAACAGCAAGCCGGAACAGACTCCCCACCCTGGATGAACGCCGACAACAACAGCATCCAGCAACTAGAAAACCTCCTTAGCTACCAAATCAAAGCCCAGCAAATTCTAGCCCGCGATCAAATAGAAGAAATCAAAAGCATCGAAGCAGAAATCGACTTCACAGACAGACAACTGGCAACCGCAGCTTCCCCCGAAGCCTACGAAAAACTAGA
Organism: Microcoleus sp. F10-B2; assembly: GCF_036704965.1. Classification (NCBI taxonomy): domain Bacteria; kingdom Bacillati; phylum Cyanobacteriota; class Cyanophyceae; order Oscillatoriales; family Microcoleaceae; genus Microcoleus; species Microcoleus sp. F10-B2. The sequence goes on from NZ_JAUBTB010000004.1 coordinate 47,496, forward strand.
AGAAGAAGTCAGGAAAGCCCAAAAAGCAGTCGCTATCGCAGCCGCAGCCTTGGAATCAGCCAACCGCCGCGTCGATGAATTAGAGAAAGAATTAGCCAAAAACCAAAAAGAACTAGAAAACTACAGCAGCGAATACATCACCATCAGAAACAGCCAACACGTCATCGCTTCCATCGCCAAAGCCCAAGCCACCCTGAAACTCTTTAAAGAAAAACTCACCCTCAAAAAACTCAACAAACTCGAAATAGAAATTACCGACTGTTTCCGCTACCTGTTGCACAAAACCGACCTCGTGCACAGAGTTGCGATCCACACTCAAACATTTAGCCTCTCCATTTACGATCCAGAAGGCAAACCGGTACCCAAACACCGACTTTCAGCCGGGGAAAAACAATTGCTGGCGATCGCCTTTTTGTGGGGATTGGCGAGAGTATCCGGGAGACAATTGCCAGTGGCGATCGACACTCCCTTGGGCCGCCTCGACTCCTCCCACAGAAACAACCTAGTCGAACGCTATTTCCCCTCGGCCAGCCACCAAGTCATCCTGCTTTCTACCGACACCGAAATTAGAAAAGTAGAATACGAAAAACTCCAAGAATTAGAGGCGATCGCCCACAGCTACCTCCTCAAATACGACTCCGCAAAACACCAAACCACCGTCGAAAAAGGTTACTTCTGGGAATGAAAATTCAGGCTAAAAAATAGCCGCAACCCCCTTGACTTTGCTGGGGAGTTGCGGTAGTATATATAGGATAATGGGATGGTGGCGAAAATTTTATTTTTGCCACCATCCCATTATTAAGGATAAATCCTACTACAATCAAAATACCAAAAAAAACCGATTTAATCAAGTCGCGCCGTGTAAAAAAATGTTAATTATTTCTCGTTATCTAGAGGCTTTGCTTCCCCAATATTAACACTTTTTACAATATACCAAACCATCTCAAACTCATGGAACCACCAGTCGATCGCATCCGCCTCTCCCAAACCGGCAAAGACCAACTATCAAAACTGAAACGATCGACCAAAATCGATCAGTGGAATATTCTATGCAGGTGGGGATTTTGCCGATCGCTCGCCGAACCCAGCATCCCATCGCCAGTACCAATTCCCAGCGACAGCAACGTCGAATTAAGCTGGGATGTCTTCGGCGGCGACATGGCCGATATCTTGATAATGGCCCTCAAGCAGCGCTGTCACCAAGACAATTTAGGCACAGAAAAAGAAACTCTAGCCAAACAGTTTCGCCTCCACTTGCACCGAGGGATTGGTTATTTAGCCGGCGATCCGAATATTAAGAAAATCGAAGACTTGGTGGCGATCGCTCTATCGCCTGAGAAATTAAGAAATTAACTGACTGTTGACTTCTTCCCTCTTCCTTCTTCCTTTAACAGTGGGAAAAAATGACCTACTGGCCCTTGACCTTCCCCAATATCCAAAGCATATTTGAGAGCAGTAGTAACATAATCTTTAGCCAATGTCACCGCTGTCAATAAATCTTTACCTAATGCTAAATTAGCGGCGATCGCAGCACTCAAAGTACAACCAGTCCCGTGAGTGTTGGGAGTATCAACATTTTCAGTCTTCAACACATCCAACCGCGTACCGTCAAACCAAACATCAATCCCCCGCAAATCTCCCGCCATCCCGCCGCCCTTCACCAAAACAGCTTTCGCACCCAAACTGTGAATTCTCTCCGCAGCCGATCGCATATCATCCACAGAATCAATCTGCAAACCGCTCAAAATCTGAGCCTCAAACCGATTCGGAGTCACGACAGCAGCCATTGGAATCAAAACATCCTGCAAAAAAGCGATCGCCCCGTCATCAATCAATCGATCGCCCGATCGTGATACCATCACCGGATCGACAACCAAATTCCCTATTCCTAAAGCTTTCACCTGTGAAGCCACCGCCGCCATAATTTCCCGATTCAGCAGCATCCCAGTTTTCACAGCATCCACCCCAATATCCCCAACTACCGCCTCAATTTGAGCCGCCACAGCCTCCGCAGACAAAGCATCTACCCGCGTCACCCCCAAAGTATTTTGAGCCGTCACGCAAGTCAAAGCACTCGTACCGTGCACGCAGTGAAACGCAAAAGTCCGCAAATCCGCCTGAATCCCGGCCCCCCCGCCACTGTCAGATCCAGCCACAGTCAAAGCCACAGGAATTCTCGATTTAACCATCTTTTTCAACCGCAGATAAACGCAAACTTTCCCCAGACACATCCCATCATATCTGTGGCACGGGCGTCCCGCCTGTGCTTCCCCGTGGCACGGGCGTCCCGCCTGTGCTTCCTAAACGGTTAAAATTCCCAAACAAAATTAGCTATGATTAAACCAATTGTAAAGAATTATTGCAAACAACAGTGAAAATCACCCGAATCGACCTCAACTCTTGGATCTTCCACATCGCAGGCCAAACCATCCTCGTCGATCCCTGGCTAATCGATCCCCTCGTATTTTACGGTCAACCCTGGCTGTTCACCGCCTACCACAACACCCCCGTCGCCTTCACTCCCAGCACCTTACCGCCGATCGACCTCATCCTGATTTCCCAAGGATTAGACGACCACTGCCACCGACCAACACTCGAACAGCTCGATCGCACAATTCCCGCGATCGCCTCACCCACCGCCGCCAAAGTCCTCAGCAGTTTAGGCTACACCAATATCACATCTTTAGCAAATTGGCAAGAATCAAATTTTAAAGAAAAGTTACAAATAACCGCCGTACCCGGAGCCGAAATCCAGCCGGGACAAGAAGAAAACGGCTATTTGCTTAAAGATTTAAGCAGCGGCGAGACACTTTATTACGAACCGCACCTGCCACCATTAGAAAAAGTCAAACAGAAAATAGACACAGTAGACGTAGCCATCGCCCCAGTCATCGGTCAAATCTTCCCATTCCTGGGACAAGTCATCATCGGCCCTTCGGAAGCCCTCAGCCTCGCTCAAACACTCAAACCTCGGTTTTTCCTGCCTACAGCGGCGGGAGACATCCGAGCCACAGGCATTTTACCAATGTTAGTGCGATCGATCGGCAGCATCCCCGAATTTCGCGATTTACTAGCAAAATCGGGACTCTCCACCCAACTCCTCGAACCCGAACCAGGCCAAACCTTGGAGATTTTAGATTTTAGATTTTAGATTTTAGATTTTTTAGATTTTGATTTTAGATGCTCGATATTTTAGATTTTTTAGATTGGAGATTGGAGATTCAATGCCAAATCCCCAATCTAAAATCCAAAATCTAAAATCCAAAATCGCCAAATCCCCAATCTAAAATCTAAAATCTAAAATCTAAAATCATCTTGGCGGGCGACGGTTGCGCAAAAACTCAGGAATATCCAATCCCAAATCCTGTGGCGGTTTCGCTTTCGGATCGGGCGTCTGTTGAGCAGGAGTCACCGGCACAGTTGCAGCCCGCCAAGGAGCATTAACATTTTGCGTCCGCCCCGGAGTCGGAGGCGGGGAAACTTCCCCGGAAAAACCAGTAGCGATCACAGTAATCTTAATTTCGCCCTGAAGCCGCTCGTCAATCACCGCTCCAAAAATAATATTGGCATTCGGATCGACAACCTCGTAAATCGTCTCAGCCGCCGCATTCACCTCGTGCAGCGTCATGTCAGTACCGCCAGTGATGTTAAACACCACACCTCTAGCGCCCTCAATAGACGAAGCTTCCAGCAGAGGCGAAGAAATAGCCTGCATCGCAGCCTCCCTAGCCCGCGACTTGCCAGAACCCACGCCGATGCCCATCAAAGCCGAGCCCGCATCAGCCATTACTGCCCGCACGTCAGCAAAGTCAACATTCACTAAACCGGGAATAGTAATAATGTCAGAAATACCCTGAACCCCTTGGCGCAGGATATCGTCAGCAACTCGAAAAGCCTCTTGTACCGGCATTTGTTCCGAAATCACAGACAGCAGCTTGTCGTTAGGAATTACGATCAGCGTATCCACCCGGGTTTGCAAAGCGGCAATCCCTTCTTCAGCTTGGCTGGTGCGCCGCCGTCCCTCAAACGTAAAAGGCCGGGTCACTATGCCCACAGTCAAGGCGCCCATTTCCTTAGCCACCTCAGCCACGATCGGAGCTGCGCCCGTGCCCGTACCGCCGCCCATGCCGGCCGTGATAAACACCAAATCCGCATGATTCAGAGCATTAGCAACCTCGTCGCGAGATTCCTCAGCAGCCTTTTGACCGATCGCCGGATTGCCCCCCGCCCCCAAACCGCGCGTCAACTTCTGTCCGACTTGCAAGCGTTTCGGAGCATTTGAGAGAACTAGAGCTTGGGAATCCGTATTCACACACCAAAACTCGACACCAGAAACCTCGCTAGCAATCATCCGGTTAACGGCGTTGCCCCCACCACCGCCGACGCCAATTACTTTGATTTTGGCAGCGCTGCTGGGCATTATGTCTTTGGGATTGACCATAGGATCGATATCAATACTATCTACATTTACATAACCAGACTTGCGTCTAAAGGGATTGGCGGAATCTGCAGCCACCGGAAAATTTTTTACTTCTTCCGAAGGGGGACTGTCTTGGTCAGACCCCTGTCTATTATTAAGCTTCATTAGAGTCGGGGATAGTAGATTACAGCTTTTTAACTAAACGCCAATTCACAATCAACTATAGGCTAAGTTGCGCGAAAAACTAACACTGGTCGATGCTTAATGTTAGCAATCTCGGATTTGGCCGACCTCGCTAGCCCAGACCTCGCTTGACGCCATCCAGGTACTTGACCGGATTAAGGCAGTTGTAAGCAAGGCAGAAGGAAAAAAAAGGATACTAGCCCCAAACGCGGGGTGCTATCCAAAAACTGTGCTGATTGCAAGCCCTGCCTATCGATCCTGGTGGGCAAAAATTCTGCCTGTCGATCGATACCTTCTACCTTCTGTTGACAGAGAATCAATTCTGGGCGCGAGTGGGTGCGGGAGTTGAACTCTCCAAACTGGGGGGGAGTTCTGGCAAATGGACGATCGGCGAAGCAGGATTTTTCAAGTCAATGTAGGCTATTTTGCTTGAATCTATCTGTTTTGGCAATTGTCGCATTCGGTCTAAAACCTTAAGTTGCTCCGCAGTCTTGGAACTGTAAGGCCCTAAGTGTACGGTACCGATCTCTGTTTTCAAGATCAAGTTGTTCGGGTTTTGCCAATTAATCTCAAACACTTTCACCGTCAAGCCGCTGAGTCCTTGGTAAAACTTCGGCCAATAGGCGCGATACTGTTCCAAAGGTCCGATGACTTTTAAAGTGGGCAAAGAACGCTGAGGTTGCGTTCCCGGAATGCTGCCGGGCCCGATCGAACTATTCTGCGATCGTACAGCAGTATAACTATCCGACGGCATCCAACCTCCGCGAGCGTCCAGCCACCCCACTTTTTCCTTGTCGCTGTTGGATCTCAACACCGCTGTCGGCTGCGCCACCGCCACCGGCAGGCGTTCTGCCACTTCTACAGTCAAACTCGGGGGAAACAAGTTGCGAGTCACCTTAGCTTTGGCGATGGGCCCCGTTGACTCCAACTTTTCGGCCAGGGCCTGCGGTTGAATCCCCCACAGCGACTGCGGGTAAGACAGCGGCACCAAAGACCGCACCGCTTTATCCGACAGCCACTGATTGCCCTCCACCTTCACTTGTTCCGATCGGGCAATCAACCAAGCCGGCTGAGCAATCCACCACAGCAAACCTCCAGCCATTGCGCTCGCTGCCAGCATTTGCCACACAACAGCCGCCAATCGAGCGCGCCTCTGCTGTCGCAACTTTTGGCGCCTGCGCCCTAACTCTGTTTGAGAAACCGCTCCAAAACTAGCCATCTACGTCTTGACAATATAGTAATTAAGGATTAACACAAATTCAAAACTGTTTAATCTTTGTCTCTTGAGCCCTGTTTTCCCCTACCATTTAACCAGATCCCCGCAAATTTACCCAACCTCCTGCCAATATCAGTAATATCACTGATCCCATTAAGTAATAAAAAATTATTAATTAAAAATTCCCAATTCCCGCGCCGGGAAAACCCCTTGCCAGATCAAGGTTCTTTGGGTATTTAGGGCCTTACCCCACAGGGCAAAAGGTTACAAATCAAACTAAACTCAACTAACGAAAGTTTAGACTTTCGATTAACTTTTTTAACTTTTATTCGGCTTCAATTGTGATCGCACTCGAATTAGACAGATTCTATAAAGCCTGCAACCCGAGCAAGACCCTTGTTGCGGGAGACCCAGGAGATTATCAATACTACATTGATTTTGGTTCCGTGCGCGGTGGGAAAATCATTGAATCTTTACAGCGAACCATTACCCGTATCTCCCCTGACGAGCCAACCTGTCAGCTATTTACAGGCCATATCGGGTGCGGCAAATCCACGGAATTGTTTCGACTGAAAGCTGAGTTAGAGCAAGAGGGTTTTTGCGTCGTCTACTTCGAGTCTTCCCAAGACTTAGACATGGGGGATGTAGACATCAGCGATATTTTGCTGAGCATTGCCCGCCAAGTCAGCGAAACTATGGAATCGGCTAAAATCAAACTCAGACCGAGCTATTTTACGAATCTGTTTGCAGAAGTGGCAGAATTTTTGCAGACTCCCATAGATTTGTCAGCGGAAGCCGAGTTATCTGTAGGTATTGCTAGAGTTACTGCTAAAACTAAAGACTCTCCCAAACTGCGATCGCAACTCAGGCAATATCTCGAACCCCGCACCAACAGCATCTTGCAGTCGATCAACGAAGAACTCCTCAACAAAGCTAACGCCGAACTCAAGCACCAAGGCAAAAAAGGGCTCGCAGTCATCGTTGACAACCTCGACCGCCTCGACGCCTCCCTCAAACCCAGCGGACGCACCCAGCCAGAATACCTGTTTTTAGACCGCGGCGAACAGTTGAAAAAACTCAATTGCCACGTCGTCTACACGATTCCCCTGACTTTGATTTTTTCCAACGACTTCGGCCGCCTCGCCAGTCGATTTGGAGTCAAACCCAAGGTGATGCCGATGGTACCGGTGCAAATGCGATCGGGTGACGACCACCTCGAAGGAATGGCACTGCTGCGACAGTTAGTATTGGCTAGAGCTTTCCCCACAGTTGCTCCCCTTCAACGCATCGATTTGATTTCCAAAGTATTTGACTCACCCGAAACTTTAGACAGGCTTTGCCGGATTAGCGGCGGTCACGTTCGCAATCTACTGATGCTTTTGTATAGCTGTTTGCAGCACGAAGACCCGCCGTTCTCTAGCGAATGTCTCGAAAGCGTCATTCAAGAATATCGCGATGACCTTTTGGCAGCCATCAATGACATGGAATGGGAACTGCTGTTTCAAGTCGTCAACCGACAAAGTGTAACCGGCGAAGAAGAGTCTCAAATCTTGTTGCGAAGTATGTTTGTCTTTGAATACCGCGATCGAGAAGGTCGCTGGTTTGGTATCAATCCAGCCCTAGCAGAAACCAGAAAATATCAGGAGTGGCAGAAGCGCAGCGACCAAAAATAGTTGGGATTTTTGAGATTGCTGAGCGATTCCCCAAACTTTTCACGGCGAGTGAATTAGAAACTCTTTAACACCATTTCCTAAAAATAATGCAACTGTAGGCGAGTTCCCAACCGCGAACTTCATTAGTCATTCTCAATTCTTTAATCGAAAATCGAAAATCGAAAAGGGCATAACTTCTGATTCACGGGTCAAAACTCCGAACTCTTACAATCGAATACAGCACGCAGTCAGCGGTTTTTGCCGCTGGCTGATTGGTGTAGGATGGCGACTGCACGCCGCGAATGTTATGGCAACAATGCCCGAGGGTTGGGACATTCTTAATTCCTCAAACCCATGCGGTCGATTGGTTCTTCCTTCTTTGTACCCGATCGCGAGTTGCCCCGATCCCTGAGCGTAGCCGAAGGGATCGGATCCGAATGGAAGGGAGCCGAAGGGTCTTTTTGCTTCTACTGATTGCCGCCTAAAAACTTGCCACCACCAAGGACTTTCCCCAATCTCAACTCTCATATCTGCAATGCCCGACCCCCTATGTCTGTTTTTACCTGTTGCTCTTAGCCTCAACTAATTCCATCCCCGAGGACAATTTTTTGGGCTGTTTTGCTAAATCCCCGCTACAGATATATCGGACTTGTTTACTAATAGCTAGTCGTCGCTATTAGCCATAAATTTAGTTGTCGGCTATTGATGGTCTGCAGCCATTTATCTGTAGCTGACTAAAAAATATATTAGGCGGGCTTCAAATTTTATTGTGAAGTCTAGCATTCTCCGATCTTGAGAGGTATGATATCTTTACATTGGGTATAATGACTGTGTAAGTATTGATAAAAAAAGTACGCAGAACTACGTAGTTCTACTGATATAAAGCGCCCGATAGAGACGGGTATCTCTAAGTAGATACGATTTCAGTCGCCATCGGCGAGCGTTAGGTAATTGATTTCTGCAAAAGGGGTGCACGCATGACCGATCTAATTAAGGTACAAGAAACTGCCAGCTACAACGAGCGAGCACTCAAAACTCTAGTAAGAGCGATCGCAATGTCTCAACAGCAATTTTCGCTAATTTTGGTGCGCTGCAACTACGAGCAATTGCGACAGCAAATAGCGCAACGTCTGCGAGAAATTTGCCCTGTTCAAATACAAGATATAGTCCTGCCAGCAGGAGTCAAAACCCTCTACACTACCCTACTAGCAAACACGCTCCAGAGCCGGTATTCGCCCTCCGATTCTGCCTCGGCTTTGATGGTATTCGGTTTAGAAACAGTAGTAGCGATCGACGAACTGATGGCCTCTACCAATCAAGTTCGAGACGAATTTCGCAAAAATTTTTCCTGCCCGGTGATTTTGTGGGTAACAGATGACATCGCGACCAAAATGATTCGTTTGGCCCCGGATTTCAAAAGTTGGGCCGCCGCCACCATTAAATTTGAAATGGCCGTTGACGAATTAATTAATTTCCTCGCTGGGCGCGCCGATACTATATTTAAAGTAGGCGAACTAAATCAAGAACTCCGTAGCAGCACCGCCGGCACCCGAACAAGTTTTGCTACCTGCACAACCGACTGGGAAAAACGCGCCTTGGAACGCGAAATCAGCCCCGGAGAAAGCTTTCTCACCTTTAACTCAGGCCCCCAAAACGGACGACAATCAGATGTCCGCTCCTATTCGCCTTTGAGCCCCGGCAATACTCTTGATTTGGCGATCGGCTCTTTGCCCCGCCGAGAACTAGAATTAGCTTTAAGAGATTTACAAAATCGCGGTCAAGAATTAGAACCCGCCCTCAAAGCCAGCCTGCAATTCGTTCTCGGTCGAGATTACTATGTCAGCGACCAAACCGAAACTGCCTTAATTCACTACCAAGAAAGCTTAGCATTTTGGCAGCAGCAAACCGGCAACTGGGAACTCGCAAACTGGGAAGATTCCGAAAACAGAAAAACCCTCTCTTCCTCCTTGTCGAATCCTGTTCCCAACATTTTATTTGTAGAGAGAGAAGGCATAGTGCTGTTTCACATAGCCCTGTGTCACAGGTTGCAAGCAGCCAGAAATCCGGTAGCCAACCGCCAGCACTGGGAACAAGCTTGGATTAGCCTCGAACAATCTAGAAACGCTTTCTCCCTTGCCTCGCGCCCCGAATTGGTAGCTGAGGTGACAGCACACCTCGGAGAAGTGCTGCAGCGCTTGAAAGCTTGGGGAGAGTTGCAAGCATTAGCTGAAAATTCTTTGCAGTTGCACTTTACTTACGGTACTCCCAGCCAACTAGCTCAAGATTACGGCTTTTTGGCTGAAGTTGCCCTGCAACAGTCGAGGTGGAGTCAAGCCCGCCAGCTAGCCGAGTTAGCTTTGGCAATTTTGGATCAAACGCCTAACGATTTGAGATTGCTGATTGAAGATTTGAGATTGGGGTTTGAGGGAAATTATCCAGAAATTGTGGGCACTAACGAGTCAAGTAACGATCCAAAATCTAAAATCCAACATCCCAAATCCGACAGAAGTTCGTATCTTTTACTGCTAGCCCGAAGTTTGCGGCAGCTAGACCAGTGGGAAGCGGCGGTTCATTCATTGGAGTTGGCTCAAGCTCAAAGCGAGCCGAAGTACGACCCCCGACTTTACATCGATATTTTGACGGAACTGCAAGCGGTTTATTTCGAGCAGGGAGAGTATCTCAAAGCTTTTCGGATTAAAAAAACCCAACGTTCGATCGAATATCAATACGGATTTAGAGCTTTTATCGGAGCCAGCCAATTGCAACAGCAGCGACAAGCCGTCAATCCTTCGAGTCCCTCAGCTCAAAATCAAGCCGCCATCGCAGCGTCCATGACAGCTTACTCGCGTCAAAAAGATATCAATAGCTTGCTAGAAAGAATTAGCAGGGACGACCATAAATTAACTATTATTCACGGGCCCAGCGGTGTCGGAAAAAGTTCTCTAGTCAATGCCGGCTTAGTACCTGCTTTGAAAAATATTACTCCGGGCGCGCGCGATACATTGCCCGTAGTAGTCAAGGTTTACACCGACTGGCTCGTGGAGTTAGAAAATGCTTTAAACGGCGCACTGTACGACAAACAAGCCGAAGAGGAAAGAAAATTAATCTCCAAAGGAGTACAGGAAATCCACAAAAAAAGTTGCTCGGTTATCCCACAGTGCAGCTCGGAAATTTCTTCTTTTATTATAGATAAGTTGCGCGATAATGCCACAAATAATTTGTTGACTGTTTTGATATTCGATCAATTTGAAGAGTTTTTCTTTGTTTCGACATCAATGGCACAAAGACAAGTTTTTTATAACTTTTTGCGCTTGTTTTTGAACCTGCCTTATGTCAAAGTAATTCTGTGCTTGCGCGAAGATTATTTACACTATTTACTGGATTGCGATCGCTTCCCAAATCTTGACGCTATTAACAATAATATTCTCGACAAAAGTATCCGCTACCAACTCCGCAGTTTTTCTATCAAAGATGCGCGGGCTGTCATCGGACACTTAACGGAACGGGCGGAATTTTATTTAGAGCCGGCACTGATCGATGCCTTCGTAGAAGATTTAGCAGACGAACTGCAAGAAGTGCGACCGATCGAATTGCAGGTAGTGGGAGCGCAACTGCAAGAAGAAGGTATTACCAGTTTAGCACAATACCAGCAATTGGGGGACAATCCCAAAGCGGAATTAGTGAAACGATCGCTCGAAGGAGTCATTTCTGACTGCGGCCTGGTTAACGAAGACGCAGCTTGGAAAATCTTGTTTTCCCTGACAGATGAAAGAGGCGTTCGACTGATAAAAACCAAACACGAACTCTCGTTAGTGACAGGCCAGCAGCCAGCAGATGGCGGCAAAACCGAATTATCGGCGATCGGCAAAAACCGAATTTCCCTACAGCGACAGTTTGCAAAAGAGCCAGAAAGCCGACAAAAGAAAACCGATAACCTCGACTTAATTTTAGACATTTTAGTCGGTCACGGTTTGCTATTTCTGCTGCGGGAAGCCCCAGAAGACCGCTATCAATTGGTACACGACTATTTAGTGCGGCCGATCCGCCAAAGATTCGGTTTAGAAGCCAGACTGCACAAAGCAGAAGCCGACAAAAACATGAGTCAAGCACAGCTCTACCGAGCCAATACTTTTCTCAAACAACTGCTGGGAGTAGCAGTGATCGGCGTACTGCTGCTGACCAGTTCCACCATCGCCGCCGTAAACTTTTGGTGGCGGGCCGTGGGTCAAAAACAGCTAGCTGTCGCTCAAACTCAGCGAGCAGAAATTAGTACCCTCACAGCAGCTTCAGAAGCCCTTTATTTCTCAAACAACAAATTTGATGCCATGATGGAAAGTTTGAGAGCGGGGAGACAGTGGAGACAAATCGAACACTCTCAAGAAATGCACACTCTCAAAGACACCGAAATTCTGATTTCTGCTGCCCTCCAGCAGGCAGTTTATGGCGTCAAAGAACGCAACCGCTTGGAGGGACACGGCGACGTAGTTTGGGGTCTGGGTTTCAGTCCTGACGGCCAAACAATAGCTTCTTCAAGCGTAGATAAAACCGTCAAACTTTGGCGGCGCGACGGCAGTTTGCTGGCAACTTTCAAAGGTCACACTAACAGCGTCTCCTCTGTCGCGTTCAGTCCCGACAACAAAACCATCGCCTCGGCAAGTTTAGATAAAACTGTCAATATTTGGCAAACTGACGGTACTTTGCTAGCAACTTTCAAAGGCCACACTAACAGCGTTACCAGCGTTGCGTTCAGCCCCGACGGCCAAACGATCGCCAGTGCATCTAGAGACAAAACTATCAAACTTTGGAAAACCGACGGCACGCTGCTGCAAACGATCGAACAACTAGCTCCCGTAAATTGGCTCAGCTTCAGTCGCGACGGCAAAATAGTCGCTGTGGCGAGCGATGACGGTACTGTGAAACTGTGGAGTTCTGACGGCAGGTTAATCGCTAATTTTTGGCACAGCCAAAACAGAAAACCCTCGAAAGTTTACACCGTCAGTTTCTCCCCCGACGGTGAAAAGATCGCCAGTGCCGGTGAAGACACAACTGTGAAAATCTGGAGCATTGCCGCTCAAAAATATTCATTCAGAGAAAATTCGGCACCAGCACATAAAGGTGAACTGCTGGCAACTTTGCGGGGACACAGCAAGTGGGTATTTGGTGTCAGTTTCTCCCCCGACGGTCAAACACTTGCTTCAGGAGGTGCAGACGGGACGGTCAAACTCTGGAGTCTGGCTGGTATGGGCGACAAACGCCCAACCGATGCTAGCAACATTAAACCGGAGAGCCGCTTGCTGAGAACTTTTGAGGGACACGCCGATCGAGTTACTCAGGTGAGTTTTAGCCCGGACGGCAAAACTCTGGCTTCAGCAAGTTTTGACAAAACACTCAGGCTGTGGCGGCTCGATGACGTGCCGCTCAAAACCCTCGACGGACACCAAAACCGGGTGCAAAGCGTTACTTTCAGCCCCGACGGCCAAAAGCTCGCTTCTGCTTCTACGGATAAAACTATCAAACTCTGGAGCCGCACGGGAGTTTTGCTCGAAACCTTGGAAGGACACGCTCAGAGAGTCGCCAGCGTCAGTTTCAGCCCCGACGGCCAGCTAATTGCTTCTGGGAGTTACGACAAAACGGTGAAAGTCTGGAGTTTGAAAGAAGAGGGCGTGAGTAATATTCTGCCTTGTCCTTCGGCTCCGCTATTCCCGTGTTCGCCTTCTGTGCTTTTTAGTCTCGACGGCCACGGGGACAGCGTGATGAGCGTGAGTTTTAGCCCCGACAGCGAGATTCTCGCTTCGGCGAGCAAGGACAAGACTGTTAAACTCTGGACGAGAAACGGCAGGTTGATTAAAACTTTGACGGGACACACAGGCTGGGTGACTGGGGTGACTTTCAGTCCCGACGGAGAAATGCTTGCTTCTGCAAGCGATGACGGTACTGTCAAACTCTGGAATCGGGACGGTCGTTTGCTGAGGACTTTGGAAGGGGCTCACAACAGTTTTGTGTTGGGGGTTGCTTTTAGCCCTGACGGCAAAATGCTGGCTTCGGCGGGTTACGACAATTCGGTGAAGCTGTGGAAGGTGGACGGGACTTTGGTTGCGACGCTGCTTAAAGGTTCTAGCGACAGCGTGACCAGCGTGAGTTTTAGCCCGGACGGTTTGTTGGTTGCTTCGGGCAGTTACGATCATAAGGTGAAGCTGTGGAGCCGCAGCGGGACTTTGCTGAAAACTTTGACGGGTCACAAAGATAGCGTGATGAGCGTGAGTTTTAGCCCGGATGGGAAGGTTCTGGCTTCTGCTGGCCGGGATAATCGGGTGATTTTGTGGAATTTGGATCTTGACGATTTGCTGGTGAGGGGCTGCGATTGGGTGGGGGATTATCTGAGAACTAATCCTAATGTGAGCGATCGCGATCGGCGTCTCTGCGACGGGGTAGCGGCAAAACCAAATCGATTTTAGATTTGCGATTGGCGATTGGGGGATTGAGTCGATTTTCGATTGGCGATTTTAGATTTTCGATTGGGGGATGCGGTCGATTTGCGATTGGCGATTGGCGATTGGCGATTGGCGATTGGCGCTTGGGGGATTGAGTCGATTGGCGATTGGCGATTGGCGATTGGCGCTTGGGGGATTGAGTCGATTGGCGATTGGCGATTTTAGATTGGCGATTGGGGGATTGAGTCGATTGGCGATTGGCGATTTTAGATTGGCGATTGGGGGATGCAGTCGATTTTAGATTTTCGATTGGGGGATTGAGTCGATTTTAGATTGGCGATTGGGGGATTGAGTCGATTGGCGATTGGCGATTTTAGACGGAACTTACCCCGCACATAAGATTCATTTCTTCTGAAACCATTACAGGGCAAGACTTTCCTGGAGCGGGAAAATCAAGTACATGACTACAACTTTTTACAACCCTTATGTGGAGCGGGTTTGAGTTAATTTTATGATACAGCAATACTTTGGTTATAAATATTAAGAAAATCTTAAATACATGGCTACAAAATTGGAACTGCCAAATAGCTAAAACGAATACGGCTCAAAGAATACAGCCACCGAAACTACCCCCTGCAGGGGTAAGTTCCGTTTAGATTGGCGATTGGGGGATTGAGTCGATTGGCGATTGGCGATTGGGGGATGCGGTCGATTTTAGATTTTCGATTGGGGGATGCAGTCGATTTTAGATTTTCGATGTTACTCACCCCCTTGAGGAGCTCGATCGCTAATTTCTCCGCGCTTCCCCCTCTCCTTCTCCCCCTCCCCCTTTCTCAAAAACTCTTTCCCCCTTCCCCTTGCTCTCGGCTTCCTGTAAAGTAAATAATTGTAAAGAAATATGAGTTTTCTCTTATCCTCTGGTTAAGACCGCCACCTCGCATTCACAATTAAGACCCGGATTATAAGTTCCTATGTCACAGCTTTTCCCGCGAAAATTTCTAGCCTTTGCTGCCGCATTTTTTCTGGCTTTGTCGGTGTGGACGATCGCACCTGCGGCCCACGCTTTCAACAATCCTGATTTGTTGCCGTCTACTCAGACGCCGATCATTGATTTAGCTAAAGCCCTCACGGATATTGAAGAAGAGGGATTGGCAAAAAATTTAAAGGCCTTTGAAGCCGAAACCGGGTGGAAACTGCGAGTGCTGACTCAGTTCGATCGCACGCCCGGTTTGGCTGTCAAAAGTTATTGGGGGCTAGATAACAAGAGTGTGTTGCTAGTTGCTGACCCCCGAGGGGGCAATTTGCTCAATTTTAATGTGGGCGACTCGCTGTATCCGCTGCTGCCGCGAACTTTTTGGGTGGAACTGCAAACCCGCTACGGTAATCAATTTTTTGTCCGGGACAATGGCGAAGATCGAGCGATTATTGAATCTTTGGAGTCGATCGAAGGCTGTTTGCGTCAGGGCGGATGCCGCGTGGTTCCCGGTTTGCCGAGGGAACAGTGGATTCTGACGTTAATTACGTCGGTGGTTGGCGGCGTCATCTGCGGGTTTGCGGCTCAGCCTCGGAAGCCGGGACAGGTTGTGGCTTGGCAGTGGGCGCTGATTTTTTCGCCGCTGTGGGGCATTCTGTTTTTCGCTTTCGGACTTGGGCCGGTGGTGACTCGGACTTCTGACTGGTTGCCTGTGGTTCGGAATGTCTCCGGTTTTGCGATCGGAGCTTTGGTGGCATTCCTAACTCCGGTGCTGGGTAAGTCTTCTTCGTCGTCGGAAACTTAGTTGTCAGTTGTCAGTTGCCAGTTGCCAGTTGCCAGTTGCCAGTTGCCAGTTGCCAGTTGCCAGTTGCCAGTTGCCAGTCAACAGTCAACAGTCAACAGTCAACGAATTGACTAAAAGCTGGTAAGCTGATACCTGACAACTCAGAGGCGACAGCTATCCAACAAATGGAATGGCACGTAAGCGATGCCCAGAGTCTGGGATTAATCGATAACGAAATTGGCGACCACGGTTTTTCAGCGGCGGAGTACGAAATAGTCCGCCGCGTGATTTATGCGACTGCTGATTTTGAGTACAAGTCTTTAATTAGTTTTTCCGATCAGGCTTTGCAAGCCGGGGCCGCTGCTTTGGCTGCTCGGACTACGATCGTGGTAGATGTGCCGATGGTGCAAGTGGGAATTACGCCCCTGATCCAAAGTACCTTTGCGAATCCGGTTTACTGTTCGATGGAGGCTTTGACGCGCCCCCAAAAGGAAAGGACGCGGGCTGCTTGGGGGATTGAAACTTTGGCAAGACGCTATCCTGAGGGGATTTTTGTGGTGGGCCAGGCTCAAACTGCTTTGTCGGCGATCGTGGATTTGATTGAAGCTGAGGAAATTCGACCGGCTTTGGTGATTGGGACTCCTTCTGGGTTTGTGGGGGTTGACGTGGCGAAGTCGCGGCTGCACGATTCGATGATTCCTCACATTCGGATTGAGGGCCGCAAGGGCTCTGCGGTGGTGGCTGTGGCTGTTGTTAACGGGCTGGTGGATTTGGCTTGGCAAGCTTACGGCCAAGAGGGGAACAGTTGATGATTTTGTGTGCTGCTGGCGCGGATGGGTGGGTGTAAAAAATCGGGCGGTAAGAAAGTGGCTGAATCTGTCTCTGAGCAAGGCTTGGATTGCCACTTTCAGGCATCGGTAAGTCCCTAATTAAAGAGTGAATGAGCCAACAGCGCGGCTTGAGTTCGATCGCGCAAATTTAACCGACTCAAAATATTCGTTACATAGTTCTTGACAGTGTTTTCCGACAAAAATAAGGTTTGAGCAATTTCTCGGTTGTTCGCGCCCGAAGCTATTAAACGCAATACTTCTAATTCTCTGGGCGTGAGTTGCTCTAATTCTGGCGGAGAAACAACCGTCGGATTAGTTACAGCAGGAGTCATCAGGGCTTTTTCAAACAATCCCGGGCCGAGTTGCGTGTGTCCTTTATAAACAGCGCGAATCGCTAACGCAAGTTCCTCGGGTTCGGTATCTTTGAGCAGGTAGCCTTTTGCACCCAGCCGCATTGCTTGGCTGACATATTCATCGTCATCAAATGTGGTTAAAACCAGCACTTTTGTATCGGGATAAGATTCGGCGATCGCCCCGGTTGCTGCTACGCCATCCATCACGGGCATCCGAATATCCATCAGCACAATGTCGGGCTGCAAAATGGGGATTTGGGCGATCGCCTCCTGTCCGTTTTCAGCTTCACCAATTACCTGCATATCAGAATAGCATTCCAGGATACTCTTGATTCCCCGGCGAATAATATGCCGGTCGTCCACTAGCAAAATCCGAATCATATAACAATCCTCGCATCAATTAGCGTCGGCAAAACCGCACTGCATTATCATTTCTTCAGCCTCTTAGAGAGGGACAAAAGTTTGTATAGACGCGGTTGAAACCGCTGATTCCTATATGTTTTGAGAGGGCAAAGAAACCGAAATCCGGCAACCGTTTCCAGACTTGCTGTAAATCGCAAATTGACCGCCTGCCGCGGCCACTCGTTCGCGCATTCCCTGGAGTCCGAATCCAGTGGTATTTTGTGCGGGCTCGAAGCCTTTGCCGTTGTCAGCAATCGACAAATAAATCTGTCCTGCGTGTTGCTGCAACCCAACATTCACCATCGTTGCATCAGCGTGTTTGTGAATATTTGTGAGCGATTCTTGCACAATTCTGTAAAGTGCTGTATTGATTTCCTGAGATAGCAGAACTGGTAAGCGAATCGAGTGGGAAACTTCGATCGCAGTCATGCGCTGAAAGTCTTGCAGAAGTTTGTCGATCGCACTTTCGAGGGACAATCCTTGCAAAGGATTCGATCGCAACACCGAAACAGATTTGCGAATTTCTAACAAAGCTTCCGATCCGAGTTGTTTGGCCTGTTTCAGAAACTCCAGCGCTTTCTCATCCTCCGATTTCCATACCAATAGGGCATTATTGAGCTGAATCGTTTGAGCCGCGAGGGTGTGTCCGAGTCCGTCATGGATTTCGCGGGCAATCCGATTGCGTTCCTGCAAAGTTGCCTGGTCTTCAATTCGCAGTGCATAGTGGCGGAGTTGTTCGTGAGTTATGGCTAATTTATCATGGGCAATTTCTAATTGCTCTCGGCTTTGGCGTTCCGCAATCAACGCATTAATTAACAATAAAGCGAACACTAATGTCAAGCCAAATAATAACACATTGCTAAATCGCCATTCCCAAACAGTTGCAATGACTTTTTCAGGTAAAATAGGTTTTAATAACAGTAGCGAGCTATAGGACAGCAGGGCTAAAACCAAGACTGTCACCTGCCCAGGCTGGCGAAAGATCAGACAACTCCGCATCAGCAGCACGAGAAAAAGCAAAAAGCTCGATCGGCTCGATAAGCCTTCCCGGACAATTGGCAGCAAAATCAAGCCAAATTCTAGGGCTGTAAATAAAACTTTTCTACCTAAGCGAACGGTTGGCAAACGCAACCCGATAGCGCCGAAAAGTGCGATCGCGCCAACCCGTAACAGCGGCGACCATAGCGAATGAAACGGGTGCAGCACTTCCATCAAGGCTGCCGTCGCCAGCAGCAGCCACTCCAAATAAAGCAACAAACGAAAGGACGGATAGGTCAAGCGAATCATAGAACTTTTCCCCATCAAAAGCTGGAGCGATTCAAGCAAGGTCGCTGACCTAATTGTAGAAGGTATCTTGGAGTCAAAAAACACGTTACCCCCTTATGTTCAGAAGGCAGTAGGCAACGCGCAGTGAATCGGGATTTAACGGATGAATGTTGAGGGAATTGGAATTAGTCATCGGTCATTGGTCATTGAGCAATTCTCCCACTCTCCCACTCTCCCCCTCTCCCACTCTCCCCCTCTCCCGCGCTCCCCTTTTGCCATAACAGACAAGTTATGTGTAGCAGCTTAGCGAATCTGCCAACGATCGCGCTAGAGCCTTTTGGGCTGATTTTGGCCTTTGGGACTAGGAAAAAAGTCACAACCGCAAAGTGCTTTTTGACTAATCAAGTTAGGAATCTTGGGTCATGCGCTGGCTGATTTTAGCCGATAAGATTTGGTGGTGAAGGTTAATTAGAGGCAGTGAAGCATGAAAAGAACAACGATCGCAGCAGCATTTGTCCTCGTCGGTGCACTTTTGGTAGGCGGTTTGTCTGCTAGTAGGCAATCCAATACTTCCGAAGCTACCCAACCTGACACGACTGCGACCAATCCAGTAAGTTCCGACCAAGCGAAGGCGGATTCTGCTTCCACTCAAACTGCTCAACCTGTCGCGGCGACTGCAACTCCAAGTTCAGCGCAACCGAAAGCAACGGATGCAGAACGCGCACAAAAACGCGAGGAACTTCGCAAACAAGTCGAAGCGGTGTTGACTCCCGAGCAGGTACAACAGTTAGAAACCAAAGTCAAGGGAGGTGAAAAAATGCGGAAAGCTTTGTCCGAGCTAAATCTCACCGCCGAACAAAAGACAAAAATTAAAGAAATTCTCAAGACTGTTTATCCTCGGGGGCAAAAGCAGTCTCAAACAAGCTCGCAATAACGTTCCGATCGGGCAATTTGCAGTGCGTAACTGATACAGAACTTGCGCGGGTTCTCCGGCCTACTCCACAAGAAAATCGATCTGTTGTGGAACAGGAAATATGCCTGTTCTTGAGAATGATAAATGATACAAAATGTTAGTTACAACTGAGATGTTGCTCGCCTTTTGCACCATTGTCAATAAGCATTTTACGAACAGGCTTTCCGGCCTGTAAAGCGAGAAAATTTATCTCCTGTAGAACAGGCCGGAAAGCCTGTTTTTGAGAATAGTGCAAGATGTTAGTTACAAAAGAGGTTTGTGATGATCGAGGAAATTATTAGTGAAAGTCGGAATGGCACTCGCCCTAAAGTTTCTGACGAAAATCTGAAGCTGAACGAGCAACCGACGCACAACGTAGAAATTGTTAGTGAAACTCCGAAAGACGCTCTCCGCGAAGTTTTTCAGGAAGCTCCAACATTGCCGGAGAGCGAACCGGCGGAAAGTGTTGCAGCCAAACAACCGACGGAAAAGGTGCTGGCGAAAGGGCGGATTGCCCTGTTTCTGCTGGGGTTGCTGCTGGTGGGTGGGTTGGGATTTTTGGTTTGGGTGCGATCGACTGCTCCTAAAGCGGAAAAACCGAGCCGCAGCGGCAGACTGCAAATAACTCCGGTAACGGTGGCAACAGTAACGAAAAAAACGGTTCCGATACAGTTGCAAGCGATCGGCAACGTGCAATCGAGTTCTACTGTCTCGGTGACACCACAAGCTAGCGGGCGGATTACAGGAGTTTATTTCAAGAAAGGACAAGAAGTTAAGAAAGGACAACTGCTGTTTTCGATCGACGATCGCTCTCAAACTGCCTCGATCCAGCAAGCTCAAGGAATCGTAGCAAAAAGCCAAGCACAGGTGCAACAAGCCACAGCCAACCTTTCTAAAGACCAAGGAGTTGTCGAACAAGCCAGAGCAACCCTTGACAAAGACCGAGGAATTGTCGAGCAAGCCAAAGCGACCCTTGCTAAAGACCAAGGAATTGTTCAGCAAGCCAGAATGACCCTTGCTAAAGACAAAGGAATCGTCGAACAAGCCAGAATGACGCTGGAAAAAGACCAAGGAGCAGTCAAGCAAGCGATCGCCACCTTGACCAAGGATCGAGCTCAAGCCCAATATGCCGAAGCACAAAGTCAACGCTACGCAGCCCTCTACCAACAAGGAGTAATCAGTCAAGACCAAGCCCAACAATACGCTACCAGCAGCCGAGCCGCTGCGGCAACGGTCGATCTTGACCAGCAAGCGATCGCCAATGCTGAGACGGCGGTGAAGAGCGATCGCATCGGGATCGCCAATGCTGAGGCAGCCGTCAAAAGTGATGAAGTGGCGATCGCCAATGCTGAGACGGCGGTAAAAAGCGATTTAGTGGGGATTGAGAATGCTGAGACGGCGGTGAAAAGCGATTTAGTGGGGATTGAGAATGCTCGGGCCGTAGTGGAAGGCGATCGGGCTGCGATCGAGGGTTCTCAAGCTGGGTTGAGTGCAGACGGCGGTGCCTTGAAAAATGCTCAGGTGCAATCATCCTATACCAAGGTCTATGCGCCGATCGACGGGCGCGCCGGAAATATTCTGGTGACAATCGGCAATGTGGTGCAAGCAAGCACCGACAAACCCTTGGTGACAATCTCCACAATTAATCCAATTCAAGTTGCGTTTTCCGTTCCTGAATCCAACCTCCCAGACATCCAAAAATACGCAGACAACGGCAAACTTAAAGTTGATGTCACCTTTGCCGGAAACAATCGTCCAATATCGGGAACCTTGTCATTTGTGAACAATACGGTTGACAATGCCACTGGCTCCATTCAACTGATTGGCGACTTTAATAACGCAGATGGCAAACTTTTTCCAGGTCAATTTGTTAACACAACTCTAACATTAAGTCAACAACCAAATGCGATTGTTGTTCCCTCACAAGCTGTACAGACAGGGCCGAACGGACAATTCGTATTTGTCGCCCAAGAAGACGATACAGTGGAAAATGTGCCTGTAGTTGTCAGCAATACAATCAACGGCTTAACTGTCATCAAAAAAGGTCTGGATGCGGGTGATGAAGTTGTCACCGACGGACAAGCAAATCTGGTTGATGGTAGCAAGATTCGCATTAAAACCGCCGCAGATGCTAAAGATAATTCAGATACTAAAGGCAATAATAATTCAGACACATCAGGGGCTAAAAAATCCTGGGTAAAATCGGGCAGCGATTCCAATTCATCGGGAAATCAGTCATGGAAATCGCGTAAGAATCCCTAGGGCGAGCGATTTTATATTTGGATTATCGAAAGTTGTTTTGCAGACAAAAGTAATCTCAAACCCCTGCAATTGCTTCACTTCGTTTCGTTATTGCCCGATCGCGAAGTCGAAGGTTAAATAGTCAACCATCATTGAGTTTTGCGACGGACGTACAACAGTCAACCGTCAACCGTCAACCGTCAACCGTCATTCCGGTTTTACCGGAATTGATATAACTAATGAATCTCTCAGAACCGTTTATTCGCCGTCCAATTATGACCACCTTGGTGATGGCGGCAATTCTGATTTTTGGTTGGATGAGTTATCGCTTACTGCCGATTAGCGATTTGCCAAACGTCGATTATCCCACGATTCAAGTCAGCGCTTCCCGGCCCGGCGCCAGCCCGGAAACGATGGCGGCATCGGTGGCGCGGCCGCTAGAAAAGCAATTTTCTAGCATTGCTGGACTGGATACGCTAACCTCAACGAGTACCAGCGGCAAAACTCAAATTACGCTTCAATTCAATCTCAGCCACAATATTGACGATGCGGCGCAAGATGTGGAATCGGCAATTTCCTCGGCATCCGGCCAAATGCCCAACGATTTGCCAAATCCGCCTACATACAGCAAAGTCAACCCCGCTGACGGGCCGATTCTTTACCTTTATCTCACTTCACCAACGCTTCCGCTTTCTGAGGTTGATAAATACGCACAAACCTATCTAGCGCAAAAGCTTTCGACAATCGCCGGTGTGGCGCAAGTACAGATTTACGGTTCTCAAAAATATGCTGCTAGAATTCAACTCGATCCGCAACAGTTAGCAACGCGGCAAATTGGCATCGATCGAGTGCAAACTGCGATCGAACAAGGAAACGTCAACTTACCCACAGGAAGCCTTTCCGGCAGCCATAAAAACTTTACTGTGCAAACCAACGGACAGCTTCAGGATGCAGCAGCATTCCGCCGTTTAATTGTGACTTATAAAAATGGACAGCCTGTTTATCTCGAACAATTAGGGCGAGTGGTTGACAGCGTAGAAAATACTCAACTTGCTAGTTGGTATAACAACGATCGCGCGATTATCCTCACGATTCAAAGACAGCCGGGCACGAATACTGTAGAAGTTGTAGAGACGATTCAAAAATTACTGCCCAACTTAAAAACTCAGATTCCGAGTTCGATCGATCTTGGGGTGATGTACGATGCGTCTCAATCAATTCGCGATTCCGTTGACGACGTTCGGTTTACCCTGGTTTTGACGATCGCCCTAGTCATCTTAGTAATCTTCTTATTTTTACGCAATCTTTCTGCAACAGTCATTCCCAGTTTAGCGCTGCCGGTTTCGCTGATCGCAACCTTTGGCATCATGCACTTATTGGACTACTCGCTAGATAACTTGTCGATGATGGCACTGACGCTATCCGTCGGCTTTGTAGTCGATGATGCGATCGTCATGCTCGAAAACATCGTCCGCCACATAGAAGAAGGAGAAAGCCCGCGAGAAGCGGCGCTAAACGGGTCTAGGGAAATCGGCTTTACGATTTTATCGATGACGCTTTCCTTGGTGGCGGTGTTTATTCCGATGTTATTTATGAGCGAGTTGTTGGGGCGCTTGTTTCATGAATTTGCAGTGACGATTGCAGTTTCAATTTTGGTTTCAGGCTTTGTATCTTTGAGCTTGACACCGATGTTGTGCAGCCGTTTTTTGCGTCCGGTAAATCACGCCAATCAAAGCCGGCTTTATCGAACTTCAGAGTATGTATTCGAGGTCTTTTTGAGTTGGTACGATTGGAGCCTCAAGAAAGCTTTAAAATATCACCGTACCACGATGATTTTGTCCTTCGCAATGGTGTTTGTCACAGTTGGATTATTTATCGCGGTTCCCAAAGGCTTTATTCCCAGCCAAGATACCGGACAAATAACGGGCATTACTCAAGCTGCACAAGATGCCTCTTTTGATGAATTAGTTCGCCACCAGCAAGCCGTTGTCAGCGCGATTCGCCAAGATCCGAATGTGGAATCAGTCAACTCGAATATCGGGGCAGGAGCGAGTGCAAATGGCGGCGGGGCGGCAGTTGCCGGAAATTCGGGAAGCTTGTTTATTCGGCTGAAACCGCGCTCGCAGCGGCAGATGGGAGCCGATGAAATTGTGCAGAATTTGCGATCGCAACTAGCAGAGATTCCCGGCATTCAAGTCTTCTTGCAAAATCCTCCGGCAATCCCGCTGGGGACTCAACAAAGCACTGGATTGTATCAACTCGCGCTGCAAAGTTCTGACGTTCTACCGCTGCGGCAATACGTCCCGCAACTGGTTGACAAAATGAAAGCAATGCCAGAAATTCAGGATGTTAACAGCGATTTGCAGATGACTTCTCAAATCAAAATTGATATCGATCGCGACAAAGCCTCAGCATTAGGAATTACTGCCAGTCAAATTGAAAACACCCTGAGAAATGCTTACGGCGCTTACCAAGTTTCCACAATTTACGGTGCGAGCAACGAGTATCAAGTTATTTTGGAACTAGAACCAAAGTATCAAAAAGATCCCAATGCTTTGATGCAGCTTTACATCGCTACAGCGGGCAGTAATTCGACTGATTCTTCTGGCGGTCAAACACAAGTACCGCTAGCAACGTTTGCCAAAATCACTCCGGGAACTGCACCGTTAATTGTCAACCACGTCGGGCGGATGAATGCTGCGACAATTTCCTACAACCTCGCTCCTGGGGTGGCGCTGGGAACGGCAAATAGTGCGATCGACAAAATCGTGAAATCGGTAATTCCTGACAGCATTTCTACCAATTATAAGGGCGCGAGCCAAGTATTTCAAAGTTCGCTGCCGAGTTTGGGTATCCTGTTGGCGATCGCAATTCTCGTCATCTATTTAATTCTGGGTATTTTGTACGAAGATTTCATCCATCCGATTACAATTCTGTCGGGATTGCCTTCGGCGGGATTTGGCGCGTTATTAACGCTGATGTTGTTTGGCGTTGAACTCAACGTTTATTCATTCATCGGCATCATTTTGCTGGTAGGGATTGTTAAGAAAAACGGCATTATGATGGTGGATTTTGCGATCGAAGCCCAGCGCGACGACGGCAAAAAACCAGCCGAAGCAATCTATGAAGCCTGCTTAGTGCGCTTTCGGCCGATTATGATGACAACGATGGCGGCACTAATGGGAACATTGCCGATCGCCCTTGGAGTTGGTGCGGGTTCGGAATCTCGCCGCCCGTTAGGAATTGCCGTTGTCGGCGGACTTTTGTTTTCACAAGTTTTGACACTCTATCTGACGCCCGTTTTTTACATCTACATGGAATCGTGGCGAAAAAAGCTCAGCGAGGTGAAGTTTCGGCAAGTTTTTTCGTTTAAATGAGGGCGGTAAAACAGTCGTTCTAAGTTTGTAGTAAATGAGATGTTATACCAATGTCAATAAGTATTTATGAGCGGGCAGGATGCCCACCCCACAAGAAATACAATCCTTGTGGAACAGGCATCTTGCCTGTTCTAGAAAAGCGGGCAGGATGCCCACCCCACAAGAAATACAATCTTTGTGGAACAGGCATCTTGCCTGTTCTTGAAAAGCGGGCAGGATGCCCACCCATAAGAAAAACAATCTTTGTGGAACAGGCATCTTGCCTGTTCTTGAAAATCGCCAAATCCCCATTCTACAAAACTTAAGTTTCTTGTGGAACGGGCATCTTGCCCGTTCATAAATAAGGAGTACAGGTTATTTAATTCTCATTCCTTACCCTAAAATATATGAACCTTTCAGAAATTTTTATCCGCCGCCCCGTAATGACCGCCCTGGTCACAATCGGCATTCTAATCTTCGGTTTGATGAGTTATTTCCTGCTACCAATTAGCGCCTTGCCTCACGTTGAATATCCCTTTGTGAGTGTCTCTGCTAGCTTACCCGGTGCCACCCCCGAAACAATGTCATCCTCAGTCGCCGCGCCGCTAGAAAGACAGTTTACGGAAATAGCTGGCCTCAATTCGTTTAACTCCACCAGTTCCACCGGTAGCGCCAACATTTCCCTACAATTCGACTTCAGCCGCAGTGTGAATTCTGCTGCTAAAGACGTACAAGCTGCGATCGCCGCCGCCGCAGGTTCATTGCCCTCGGGAATGCCCAAACCGCCTACCTACCGCAAAGTTAACCCTTCAGTTGCGCCGGTTCTCTACCTTTATTTGTACTCCAAAACCCTGCCAATTGCAGAAGTGGATGAAGCTGCAGAAGTGACGATCGCACAACCCATCTCAGCGATCGACGGTGTGGCGCAAGTGCAGGTTTACGGGCAGAAACAATATGCAGTGAGGATTCAACTCGATCCGCGAGAATTGACCGCCAGGGGAATCGGATTAGATCGAGTTAGAACCGCAGTTACGCAAGGAAATGTCAACTTGCCAACCGGAAGCCTTTCGGGCGATAACAAAAGCTTTTTAATTCAGGTAAACGGTCAATTAAATAAGGCAGCCGAATACCGATCGCTGATCGTTGCTTACAAAAATGGCGCAGCAGTGAGGCTGCAAGATTTAGGAAACGTGATTGACGACGTGCAGAATAACAAAGTTTTGAATTTATACACCGATAAAAATGTTACAAATCAACCTGCAATTTTGCTAGCCGTCCAGCCTCAACCCGATGGAAATACTGTCGAAATCGTCGATGCGATCGTGCAAATGTTACCCGCACTCAAACAACAAATTCCCCAATCGATCGAAATGGGAATTATGTACGATCGCTCTCAATCAATTCGGGCTTCTGTAGATGATGTAAAGTTCTCCTTACTTTTGTCGGTGTGTCTGGTTGTCTTAGTAATTTTTCTATTTTTGCGGAACCTCACAGCGACGGTAATTCCGAGTTTAGCTTTGCCTGTAGCGATTATCGGTACGTTTGCGGTGATGTATCAGTTGGGATACTCCTTAGATAACCTGTCTCTGATGGCGCTGACGCTTTCAGTGGGGTTTGTGGTGGATGATGCGATCGTGGTTCTCGAAAATATTGTTCGCCACCAAGAAATGGGAGAAGCACCGCTGGAAGCAGCATTAAAAGGGTCGAGAGAAATTGGTTTTACAATTCTATCAATGACGCTTTCATTGGTTGCCGTATTTATTCCCCTTATGTTTATGGGTGGATTAATCGGTAGATTATTTCATGAATTTGCGGTTACTATTTCGGTGGCAATTTTGGTTTCGGGATTTGTTTCTCTGAGCCTGACGCCGATGTTGTGCAGTCGATTTCTCAAATCGTCCCACCACCAACGACAAAGCCGCTTCTATCGCATTTCTGAGCGCGGATTTGAGCTGCTGCTGCAAGGATACGAAGGGTCGCTAAAGCCTGTTTTGAAATACCGTTTTGTGACGCTGATTGTTTCTGTAATTCTGCTAGTATTGACGGCTTATCTGTTCGTTCTGGTTCCGAAAGGCTTTATTCCGACTGAAGACACCGGACAACTGATGGCTAACACAAAAGGAGCCCAAGATATTTCCTTTGAAGATATGCTGCTTCACCAACAACAAATCGTTGATATCATTCGGAAAAATCCCAACATCGCAGCGTTAAACTCAACTGTAGGTGCCAGCGGCCCGAACGCATCCGCGAACAACGGACGCATCACAATTAGGCTCAAACCCCGATCGCAGCGCCGCCTCAGTGCTGACGAAATCATCCAACAACTCACTCCTAAATTGCGCGTAATTCCGGGGATTCAAGCTTTTTTACGCTCTCCTGCTGCGATTCCGATCGGCGGTCAACAAACAAATTCACAATATCAGTTTACGGTGCAAAGTTTAGACTTGCAAGCGCTGCGTCAAGCGGTGCCGGAATTGTTAGCTAAAATCAAAACGCTACCGGGATTGCGCGGTGTGGATAGCGATTTGCAACTGAGCACGCCTCAGCTTCAAGTTAAAGTCGATCGCGACAAAGCCGCAGCCGTCGGCGTTAGTGCTCAACAAGTGCAAAAAACCCTCAGCGCAGCTTACGCTTCAGGACAGGTTTCGACGATTTATACCCCGAACAATCAATTTACGGTTGTGTTAGAGCTCAAGCCTGAGTATCAGCGCGATCCGAGTGCTTTGTCGATGCTGTACGTGCGATCGAACACCGGACAAATGATATCGCTAAGTGCGATCGCAAATGTCACCCAAACAGTCGGCCCGCTAACCGTCAATCACCTAACTGGATTGCCCTCTGCTACAATTTCCTTTGACACTCTTCCAGGCACATCACTGAGTCAAGCAACCGCAGCTATCGAGAAAGTTGCAAAGGATGTTTTGCCGCCGTCAGTGACAACAAGTTTCCAAGGTGCAGCCCAGGTATTCAACCAATCTTTTAACGATTTAGGTTGGTTGTTGCTAGTTTCTATTGTGGTGATTTATTTAATTCTCGGTATTTTGTACGAGGATTTCATTCACCCGCTGACAATTTTGTCCGGTTTGCCGTCAGCGGGATTTGGTGCACTGTTAACGCTGGTAATCTTTCAGGTTGAACTCAATCTCTATTCGTTTATCGGGATTATTCTGCTGGTGGGAATTGTCAAGAAAAACGGTATCATGCTGGTGGATTTTGCGATCGAGAAACAGCGCCAAGAAGGCAGAAGCGGGTTTGATGCCATTTACGAAGCTTGCATCGTCCGCTTCCGTCCGATTATGATGACGACGATGGCGGCTTTAATTGGAACTTTGCCGATCGCCCTGGGAGTTGGTAGCGGTTCCGAATCGCGCCGTCCGTTAGGAATTGCGATCGTCGGTGGATTGCTGTTTTCGCAAGTTTTAACGCTGTATCTTACTCCGGTATTTTACACTTATATGGAAGCGTGGCGCAAACGGCTAGGTCAACCAAAAATGAATCTTTCTGAATTTTTCTGGCGTCCGAAAACTCGACCTTCGAGCCGAAATTAAAATTGGTTCGTAGGGGCGGGTTCACCAACAATCCTCGCCGGAAACTGACAATCCCAAAAACCCGCCCTAACCCAACCAACAATCATCACCAACATCTTAACATTCGATTCAAATTTTAGGTTGATGTGGGTTAGTGGTGAGTAGGGCGGGTTTATTTAGAGGGTTGATAATTGTTAGATATTGTTAGTGAACCCGCCCCTACAAAATTTGAATTTGTAGGGGCGGGTTTTACCAACCAATCATCGCCTGAAACTGACAATCTCAAAAACCTGCCCCAACCCAACTTCCGATGCGAACGCATTTGATATTAATCGTAATCGGGGGATGAGTTCCTGTTTCGGCTTGTGCTTTGATTGCTGCTATTTTCTCTTTTTTTCTGCCTGCCTTTTTTAATTTGCTGGCTGATCTCGACAAACAAATCTCTACGCAGATAAGGATAGTCGCTCACCCACACGTCGCGGCTGGGAATGTAAATATCTGAAACTTTGGCAATCCGTCCCAAATCTTCTTGATTCGACATGATTAACATTAAAGCAGCTTGGCCGGGGGCAATTCCTTGGTGATCTTTCCGCAAGGGAGCTCGCAGTGTAGTGGTAAATCCGGTTTTGTCGCCGACTTCTAAATTAATTCGCGGTTCTAAGTTGTCAACAATTACGAGTTGTCCTTTTTGATTGACTGTTTCTTCTTGGCTTGTGACTTCATCTGTGATATAAATATCCAAAACTCGTCCTTGCCAAAAACCGCAGTATTGATATTTGCGGCATTCTGCATTCCGCAAACTGGCCCACAAAATCGGTCCCCACAGCCAGTACAAACCGGCGATCAATCCGGTGATTAAAACTAGCGGCCCGACATCGGAACCGGCGAAGTTATAGACTATCACGAGGAAAACTACGATGACGGCAGAGATTAACATTCGCCTCAAAAAATCGGGCGGTTTTCCCCAGATATATTTGTATTGCGCTCCCGTGGCGACGGCGGGAATTAGCTCTTGAAAGGTTTCGCGCGTTAAGGGAATTAGCATAATAAGTTCGGCAACAGATTTTGTAACGGATGCAGCGGAGGTCTGTTCGGCAGCGGATTATATAAGGGTTTGAACGGAGCTAACGGATTGATGTTGAAGTCACCAATCAGAAGTTAGAAGTCAGAAGTTAGAAGTTAGATTAATTCCACATTACCAATGACTAATGACTAATGACTAATGACTAATGACTAATGACTAATGACTACAAAATTTTTTCCAGGCCGTAAATGAGCGATCGCAATTCAAGGACTTTGCGTATAGATAGCAAGACTCCTGGCATATAACAAGCGCGATCGCTCGTATCGTGTCGTAAAGTATAAACTTGACCTTGCCCGCCAAAAATTACCTCTTGGTGGGCAATTAAACCGGGCAAGCGGATGCTATGAATGCGAATCCCTTCCTCGGCTAAACAGCCTCTAGCTCCATGCAATTTTTCGGTTTCATCCACGTCGGGGGGATTGAAGGTTTTTCCTATTTCTGCTAGCATTTGAGCAGTTTGAATAGCCGTGCCACTGGGTGCATCGGCTTTTTGATTGTGGTGCAGCTCGATAATTTCTACGTGTTCAAAATACTGAGAAGCGGTGACAGCCGCCTGTTGGAGCAAAACCATGCCGATCGAGAAATTGGGTACGATCAAACAGCCGATGCTGGCTTTGTCAGCAAATTCAGCTAAGTCTTGAATTTGCTCGCTGCTCAAGCCTGTAGTGCCGACTACCGGGCGAATGCCATAAGCTATTGCCGATCGCACGTTTTCATAAACTGACGAAGGGTGCGTAAAATCTACCATCACGCCTAACTGCTTTTCCTGAGATGCTAATACCAGCATCCCTTGCAAGTCCTCAGTGACGGGAACTTCTAACGGGCCGCATCCGGCTAATTCCCCGGCATCGGCGTTGAGGCACTCAGGAGAGCGGTCTACAGCCCCGAATAGCGTCAGGTCATCAGCATTTGCGATCGCTTTAATTACTTCGCGGCCCATCTTGCCTGCTGCACCGTTAACAATCACCGGAATCGGAAGTTGATTCGTCATAATCTCAAAAATATCCTGAAATTTCGATCGACTAAATTTTAACGCTTGTGGAAATTTGGGGAAACGGGGGAATTAAAGACAGGACTTGTCGGTAACTCTTGAGCAACCCGGTTTCCCCTTCCAGAAATACTTTGTCAAATCGAGTAATTAGCTTAAATAAACTCGGTTTGGGCCAAACTTCTGAAAAAATTACATTCAATCTCATAATAAGCTCAATTCTGTAAGAACAGACTTGTGCGAAGCGAATTTGCACCGATATATTTTTGCTGTGACTGCCCAATTCTCTCGAAATCTTCGTTCTGTACTGTCTGTCGCAACTGGCCTCGACCTGAGTTCTCAAGGCCGACGAGTCAGGATTTTGCCTGCAATGCTTGCAGGCGCGACTTTAACGCTGCTGAGTATGGGAGTTCGGCAGTTGGGAGGGCTGCAAAACTGGGAATTGGGGAGTTTTGACTCGTTAGTGCGCTTGCAGCCAGATGCCGGCCCCGATCCGCGGCTGCTGGTAGTGGGAATTTCTGAGGCGGATATTCAAGCTTTGGAGAGATTTCCGATTTCCGACGGGGCGATCGCTCAAACCTTGACAAAACTGCAAAAATATCGCCCAAAAGTCATCGGTTTGGACTTGTACCGGGATTTGCCTCAAGCGCCGGGACACCAAGAATTGCTGGCTCAATTGAAGGCACCGAATGTGGTGGCGATCAACAAATTGAGCGATTCAGAAAGTCCGGGAGTACCTGCGCCTCCGGGGATACCGCCCGATCGGGTTGGTTTTAATGACTTCGTACTCGATGCTGACGGCGTTGTGCGCCGCAATTTACTTTCAGTCTCCCAAGCACAGAAGAAGACTGCTTTCTCGTTTTCTGTGCAACTGGCTTTGTTGTATTTCAAAGACAGAGTGCAGCAGGAAAATAGCCGTGTTAATCCCAACCAAATCAACTGGGGAAAAGCAGAATTTGTGCCTTTAACTTCTGACAGCGGCGGCTATGCAAATATTGACGCCAGAGGCTACCAAATTCTGCTCAAATATCGGTCTGCCAAGCAGGTGGCGCGACAAGTGAGTATCAGGCAGGTGTTGAACGGGGAAGTTGACCCGAGTTGGGTAAAGGACAAAATTGTGTTGATCGGGACGACTGCACCAAGTACCAGAGACTTGTTTCTGACTCCCTACAGTCCCGCCCAGAAACAAAGTCCGAAAATGCCGGGGGTGCTGCTGCACGCGCAAATGCTCAGCCAAATATTGAGTGCGGTTTTGCAGGGGCGATCGCTATTTTGGGTGTGGCCCGAATGGGCGGAAATTTTGTGGAACAGTGCTTGGGCGGTGATTGGGGGGGTTGTGGCTTGGCGGATTCACCACCCTGTGAGGGCGGGATTGCTTGGGGGTGCTGCATTGATGGGGCTGTTGGGGATTAGTTTTGGGATTTTTATTGGGGGTGGGTGGGTGCCGCTGGTGTCGCCGGCTTTGGGTTTGGTGGTGACTGGTGTCGGCGTCAGCGCTTACAGGAAGCTTTACGATGCTTTTCACGACTCTCTGACGGGTTTGCCGAACCGGGATTTGTTTGTAGAGTGCTTGGGGCGGGCGATCGCCAATACTAAGGGCCGCCACAGCTATCTGTTTGCGGTGCTGTTTCTGGATTTAGACAGGTTCAAGGTAATTAATGATTCTTTGGGTCATTTGGTGGGGGATGAACTGCTGATAGCGGTGGTGCTGCGGTTGAGGGCGATTATTGGCTCGGGGGATACTGTGGCGCGGGTGGGAGGCGACGATTTTGCGATTTTGGTGAGGAATGTTGATGTTGGGAGTGCGGTGGATTTGGCCGATCAAATTCACCAAGCTTTAATTGTGCCTTTTGAGTTGAAGGGGCAGGAGGTATTTGTGACGGCAAGCATCGGGATTGCGCTGGGGGGCGAACCCGCTGCTACAGTCAGGGAACAGCCGGAACACTTGCTGCGGGACGCCCACACGGCGATGTACCGGGCGAAGGCTTTGGGAACGGGAAGGTATCAGGTGTTTAATGCTTCAATGCACGCTTTGGCTGTGGAGAGGTTGCAGTTGGAAACTGATTTGCGGATGGCCGTAAAGCGCGGGGAGTTTTTGCTGCACTACCAGCCGTTTGTGTGTTTGGCAAGCGGGAGGATTATTGGGTTTGAGGCTTTGGTACGCTGGCAGCACCCGCTGCGGGGCTTGATTTCGCCGGTGAAGTTTATTCCCGTGGCTGAGGAAACGGGGGCTATTGTGCCACTGGGTGAGTGGGTGCTGGAGGAGGCTTGCCGGCAGTTGCGGCTGTGGCAGGGAATGTTTGACTTCGATCGACCTTTAATTATGAGTGTAAATTTATCTGGGAAGCAGTTTGCTCAGCCGGATTTGGTGGAGCGCATTCAGGCTATTTTAGGGGCAACGGGTTTGAGTCCCGAGAGTTTGAAGTTGGAGATTACCGAGAGTGTGGTGATGGAGGATGTGGAGTCGGCGATCGCGGTTTTAAAGCACATGAAGGCGTTAAATGTCAAGTTGGGAATTGATGATTTTGGCACTGGTTATTCGTCGTTGAGTTATTTGAGTCGGTTTCCTACGGATACTTTGAAGGTTGATAAATCGTTTGTGGGGCGAATGGAGATCGAAAGCGAGGGGGAGAATGTGGCGATCGTGCGGACGATTGTGGCGCTGGCTCACGCTTTGGGTATGGATGTGATTGCTGAGGGTGTGGAGACGGCGGCACAATTAGCTAGGTTGAGGTCGATCGGCTGTGAATACGGTCAGGGTTATTTTTTTGCTAAGCCGTTACCGAGGGATGAGGCTACTGCTTTGATGGCTTCCGAGCCGCAGTGGTAGTTGTGGGTTATTAGTTATTACTTATTAGACCTCTTGCAAAATAATTTTATGATATAATGAAAAGTTTTGCTGAGAGTTGATTGAATCCCAACTCCTAACTTATTTTCACTCTGGTATTGCTATAAACAGGATAAAATGCTAGAAATTTCTGTTGTCGTTACACAATAAGTAAAGCATGAAAAATCAATCTTATCTAAATTTGAAACCCGATCAATTTCAACGTAGATTTGGTATCAAGATTCAAACCCTAAAAGCAATGGTTAACGCCTTAGAAACCTGACGGTTAGAAAATCCTAAAGACAGAAGAGGACGTCGCACCATTCTAACTCTCGAAGAACAGGTCTTAGTAGCCGATTAATATTGGCGAGAATATCGAACATATTTTCATATTGGGACAAGTTGGGGAGTATCTGAATCAACTATTTGCCGAATTGTAACTGATATCGAATCAACTTTAATGAAAACGGGAAAGTTCCGTATTCCGGGGGGTAGTGCTGCATAGTAATGATAACGTCAGTACGGGTTAAGCAGCAGGGGGTAAAGCCCAGTGTATATTGAGAGAGGGCTTGGAGGGCTGGTGACAATAAGCAATCAACCCACAGACGACATTGACCAGAAAATTGATGGGGCTGCGACGCCCTTGAATGCTCAATTTGAGAGATGTTCTTAAATTGGTCAATAATCGTTTCAATAATCGAACGTTTTCGGGACATCAGCTTGTCAGTTAGTCGCATCAACTGATTCTTCATGTTGCGCTTGGGTTTGGCAAAAAATGTGATACCAAAGTCCTCAAGCAACTGCCCAGCCAACTTTTTGGAGACGTAGCCCCGGTCGGCGAATACTTTACCGTCATCACTCAGAGAGTAGCTCTCTGACGGGCTTGCGGTCATCGGTATTGCCTGGTGTCAAGGTAAAGTTGAGCAGTTCTCCGTGTTCGTTGACCACGATATGAAGCTTGAAACCAAAGAACCAATCGACCGAGGTTTTGCCCCGTGCCGCCAGGTTCTCAAACACGCGATGGCTCGAAATGCGTCGATTGTGGCACACCTTCAAGCTAGTTGAATCGATGAAGCTGATGCCACTACAAGTCCCAAAGCACTGTTTGAGATAGACGCATAAAGGCATCAAGCTGGAGGGCATCCAATCGACAAACCGTTGATAACTGGGGAGTCCGGGAAAAGCCTGTCGCCAATAGACACTCACGTGTTTCTCGTAAAAATGCTTAAAATTGCGATAGGACTGTTGGTGAAAGCTGACGAGAATCGTCATGATTTCACTCAAACTCAAGGAGCGGCGACGCTGACGGTGCTTCAAGCCATTGCCTAAAAGCGTTGCCTGCCATCTCGGTTCAAAGCTTTGACAAAAATCATCGATCTGGCAAAAGAGATCTTCTAGACTAATCATAGGAAGGGGGGCTGAATGAATGTTTTTTTGAGATTTTCAGCATTATCCCCTTCCTTTTCCTGTTAGTCGGTGATGTAAATTGGCTTTAAGTCTTGCTGGAAAAGGGCTTCAGCTTTTTTTTAAACCCGTACTGACGTTAATGATAAAGCTGTAAGCTAGACAGGTAGGCAGTTATTCGGGTATGAGTTATGCAATGTCCCAAGTGCAATTCAGCGCAAATTGTCAAATATGGACGGACTCACTATGGCAAACAACGTTTTCGCTGTCAGGACTGTAAGCGTCAGTTTGTCGAAGCGCCTAGCCGTCAACCCATTAACCAAGCCACACGAGAACTGGTTGAGAAACTCCTGAAAGAACGACTGGCACTTGCGGCGATATCTCGGGTCACGGGGGTATCACAACGGTGGTTGCAAATGTATGTGAATCAAAAATATTATGCCCTGCAGCAGGAGGTGACCGTAACTCCAAAAAAGTCGGTAAGTTGACGTTGCAATGTGACGAAATGTGGTCTTTTGTCGCTAACAAAACAAACAAACAGTGGATTTGGTTGACCCTGGATGCGACAACCCGGGAGATTGTGGGCGTGTTCATCGGCGACCGGAGTCGGGCGAGTGCGAAAGCGCGCTCGGCAGTCGTTGCCGCCTGTTTACCGCCAATGTGCCGTTTGTTATACCGACTTTTGGCAAGCCTATGAGCAGGTGATACCCAGCAAACGGCCGTAAGGCCGTCGGCAAAGAAACAGGGCACACCAGCTATATTGAACGCTTCAACAATACAGTGCGGCAACGCGTCGGGCGTTTAGTCCGTCAAACGTTATCGTTTTCCAAAAAGTTAAGCAATCATATTGGCGCTGTCTGGGATTTTGTTCATCACTACAATGACTCATTAAAACTTTGATCATTACTATGCATGACTACCCCAGTTGTTTACCAGAATCACCCGTTGCGACGGGGTATTGACCACTTCTTTGTCAATTCCTGCCGTTGCTTTGCCTTGATTGGTCTGGGTGATACGTCGCACAGACAACAGTAGACTTCTTGCAAAAGTCCTTTCGATCAAATTTTCGGACGGGCTCTCCGGCCCATCCCACAAGAGAAAAAACTTTTTGTGGGACGGGCCGGAGAGCCCGTCCCAGCTATTTTTGCAAGAGGTCTAGTAAATTTGCATGGCTTCGTAGCATCAATTTTTGTAAGCTTCGTAGCTTACGGAAGTTACCAAGTTTTCTCGCACGAAAGATTCTCGCTCCGTAGGTTTCTAACGAGTTTGCTAACCTTCTTCCAGTTAACCTGGTTCCAGTCTTCAAGTCGTTTCTTCAGTCCGTTTGTTGTCGTAGTTGACATCATCTAACTTGTCCTCGGATTTGATTCCTTTGTCGAGTTTACTTTCGTATAAGACCCAGAAGAAGTCTGCTTTCCTTTCGGTCAGGGATTATGTTTCAACCCCTATCTGGCTCATTACAAGCCAGCATTCGCTTTTTCTTCCATCCTCTACCCTCCTAAGAATTCTGCTTCGGTTGCCATTGGCTTACTATCGGTTTCGACCTCCGATAGACTCAGTAGGGTTTATCCTGTTGTATCGCTTAGTTGTCTGTTCTCGTTTAGGTACTATCTATTCTGCGGTGAGGGTTATATTCACACGATTTATGAAGGTTAAAATCATAAGTCTACTCACTTACCTTTTGGTCGAAGCCTATCAGCCTTATTTGGCTTCTTATCCAGTAACGCAGTTTAAGTGATAGTTCACTTGCGTTTACCATTCAAGAACTCCCCTTTGCTCCTAACCAGTTTGGGCTGCCAGTTTTGGCTACGTTCGTGGTCTGCACTCCGTCCTTTCATTGCTTACTCGGTACGTGACCGGACTCGCTTAAGAGTCTTTTACGTAGGGGTAGAGGGTGTGAATCCTCTAGGGAAGTAGGCTTCCGGTACTAAACGACCAGTTCAGGTCGCGCTTAACTACTGAATTCCCTGGACTCTTGCCGATATCATGCCTCAAACTCGGCGGGAATAGTCTCCAGTGCAGTCGGGATTTATGGACTGTGTCCCGCTTGAAAGTAAGTTACTTTTATAGGCTCAGTTTCACCATTGGAACTTCCCATTAACGCTAGTGTCATCCCACAATAGATGTCTGATTGCGTCTTCCAGCTTCACTCTCTAAGAATCGAGCTTGGTCGGTGTGGGGCGATAGGGAGTCATACCTGAGTCTGGCAGAATGGGCTTGCACCCTTATCAGACCGAGAGTTCAGCCTTGTGGCTGGAGGCGCTATGTACAGACTTTCACCGTGATTTGGGTCTCAACGAATCGCACGGGCATTCTTTCTGTGCTTGCTTGAAGTAGTCGAGAATCCGCTCATACCCAATAAGGTAGTCAGCGGATGTGCTGAGTGTGACTGATTTAGATTTTCCACTCATATTCCACTCACTTAACTCACAATGCTGAGTCGCTTACTGTGTAAAGGATACAGCAGGCTGCTCAGTTTTCGCTCAGGCGCAAGATATGTTGCCTAGATTGAGCGAAAAAATGGGCTAGGATGGCGGAAAGTGGTAGAATAGTTCCGAGAGGTTAATTCAAATCCTGTCATCCCGATTTTCAAATAAAATCGGATATTCTGCAGGAACTGAGTTTGTTTGGGGCGATCGACCGGCTGTGTATATTTGTAGTGCGGCTGACATTTGTTGGGCCCATTGTCCTTTTAATTCCCATGTGGAAAAAAATTAACTGTAGCTGCTATTTTTGAAAAAGCAATTAGAGAATAAAACGTAAAGAATCAAATCAGCAGTAGATAGTAAAGAACAAGTCTTTGCCTTCTCCCTCTGTGAGGATTTGGATAGTCTTTAATGACACCTACGTGGTCAATGCCGAGCAATTTAACCAAGGTTTGAAACCAGAGGCAAGTATAAATACTGCAATTATTCTTAAATACAAGTTGCTTAAGATTTACATCTTGAGATATATGTATTAATAGCTGAATGAGCTTATAATAAAAAATATTTCCTAGTATTCCTCAACTCAACCCACAAACTGGACGATATTCCAATGCAAAGAAGTGGCAAAGCCTTCGGCTCCTGCTCTGGCTGCGAAACAATACCTGAAAAAATAGAGGGCAGGGGAGGTCTATACCTGTGGTTTCCAGTATCGCACACGCTGAACAAGGTTATTTCTGCACTGACCAAGGCTAAACTTGAATTCCTGCTTTTAGAAGAGAGCAAGTGTTTGTACATTATGCTTGAAGGAATAGCGAAAGAAAAGTTTAGCGCCCTAGCATCATCGGCGCTGACAAATCAAGAGTTGAAAGAAACAAAAGTTTTGTGGATGCGCGAAGTTGAACAGCCAAAACTTAGCGATTTTTATCGCAGCACTTCATTAGGCTCTTTTATTAACTTCAGCAAGTCTGATTGGCTGTTAGATTTATTGTCCCAAGAACGCATTACTACGCATTTTCAGCCCATTGTTTATACCTCAGATCCTTCTAAAATTTTTGCCCAGGAAGCGCTGCTCCGAGGAATTGACGAGCAGGGCAACTTAATTCCTGCGGGTCGCATTTTTGCCCAAGCAGAATCAGCGGGTATAATTTTTCAACTAGATGCTTTAGCCCGGACTCGCGCTATCCAAGAAGCCAAGGTACACGAGATGAAGGAACTACTTTTTATGAATTTTTCGCCGACTTCTGTTTACGATCCGGCTACGTGTCTGCGAAGGACGGTGAACGCTATTGATGAATCCGGAATCCCTCACAGCAATATTGTTTTTGAGGTAGCGGAATCTCGGCATCCTCCAGATATTGCTCACCTGATTAGGATTCTTGAGTTTTACCGAGAAGCTGGGTTTTTAATTGCCCTGGACGATTTTGGCAGCGGTTCTTCTAATTTAAACTTAATGCACCAGTTGCGTCCTGATTTTATTAAATTGGATATGGAATTGATTCGCAATGTCCATCAAGATTATTATAAGGCACTAATTACGGAAAAGATGTTAGAAATTGCCTGTAAATTGGAGATTAAAACTGTTGCCGAAGGTGTGGAAACTGTGGAGGAGTTGGAGTGGGTACGGGAACGGGGAGCAACTTTTGTTCAAGGTTATTTGATTGCGAAGCCAACTTCTCCACCGATCGCAGTTACGAGCTATATTGGTGAGGTGGAAGCTTTGCCTGTGTCTGCTTAAAATGTTTGCAGTTGCGCTTTACCGCAACTGCAAACTAGCCTTTTAAACACTCACGTTGCGCCGCAAAAAGCTTTCTAGGGATTCCATTTTCAGACCGTAGATTGATTCCAAGTTTTGCACTTCTTCAGGAGTGCAAAAAAATTCATTACCCAACAATACCCGCAAAGTTCCCAAGCCTTTTTGAGCTTGAGGGTTGAATAAACCCACGGCATTTCGCAAGCCGTCAAACACAACCAATGGCGGGTTGATGAGTATCGGTTCGCGCTTGAACAAGCGTCCAAAAATGCGGGCAATGTCGTCTCTGGTCAGCACATCCGGGCCGCCGACTGGTAAAATTTGGTTGCGCGCACCTTCGACTGTTGGTGAGTCTGCAGCAATCCTTGCCAAGTCGTCGGTACTGACAACAGATGTGCGGTTTTTGCCATCGCCAATCAGCAGGTAAAGTCCGGTTTCTCGAAATCTTTCTGCTAGCGGCACCAAACTCGAAGCAAAACCAGCCGGCCGCAAAATGGTATAATTTAATCCGCTGTTTTGCAGGTATTTTTCAACTTCTCGTTTGGCTTTAAATACTGCGGAATCTTCGTATCCCCGATCGACTCCCAGTACCGAAACAAAGACAAAGTGCTGCACTCCTGCTTCTTTGGCGCAGTCGATCAATTCTATGTTAGCGCGGTAGTGTACTGCTTGAACGTCGCCGCCGGTGCCGTGGGTGCTGATGATGTATTTCACTCCTTGGCAGGCTTTTTTAATATCTTTGTCTTGTTTTAAGTCGCCTATAAAAATCTCAGCGCCTCGGTTTTCTAGTTCTGAGTAGCGAGATGCGAGGCGAACGAATGCGCGGACAGGCTTTTCTTGCTGTCTGATTTCTCGTACAATTCGGCGGCCTAGTGCGCCTGTTGCTCCGGTTACTAAGAACATGATTTTTTGTGGTTGGTTGTTACTTACATATGGCACCTTTCTCAAGAACAGGCAAGATGCCTGTACCACAAAGAGTGAATTTTATTGTGGGGTGAGCATCCTGCCCGCCAATAAAAGAATTGTTGAGAATGGTGCAAGATATCAATTGTTATTAACCTTAT
Source organism: Microcoleus sp. F10-B2 (assembly GCF_036704965.1). Lineage (NCBI taxonomy): Bacteria > Bacillati > Cyanobacteriota > Cyanophyceae > Oscillatoriales > Microcoleaceae > Microcoleus > Microcoleus sp. F10-B2. Next base: position 87,625 of record NZ_JAUBTB010000004.1, read on the forward strand.
AACTTATAAATCAAATTTCGACAATTACGGGGGCGTGGTCGCTGGGTTTAATTAATTTTCTGGGAGCAATGTCTATTGTACAGTTTTTTGCTTGTTCGTACAGGGGAGGGCTGAGATAATGGTGGTCGATTCTCCAGCCGTTGTTGCGGGGAAATGCGGCGGCGCGGTAGTCCCACCAGCTATAATGGCCGCCTTCTGAGGTGAATTTGCGAAAGGGGTCGTTTAATCCTAATTCTATGATTTCTGTGAGTGCGAGCCGCTCGGCGACAGACAAGCCGACGGAGTTAGCATTGGCTTTGGGATTGTGGATATCTCGATCGTCCGGGACGATGTTGAAGTCGCCGCAAATGCACAAGTTGGGGGATTTATCTAGTGCTATTTTGAGGTATTCTTGCAGCAGTTTGAGCCACTTTAGCTTGTACTCATATTTCTCGCTTCCGACTTCGGAACCGTTGGGAACGTATACGCAAATAATCTGAATATCGTCGATAATTCCGGCTATGAGGCGTTTTTGTTCGTCAAAAATACCTGCGGTTTCGTCGCCGAGAAGGGGGGCAAATCCGCTGCTGATTTCCGACATGGGCGATCGACTAAAAATGGCGACGCCGTTATAGGATTTTTGACCGGAAATGTAGCAGTTGTAGCCGAGGTTGGTGAATGGTTCTAGGGGGAAGTCTTTGTCTGTAACTTTGGTTTCTTGGAGGCAGAGAACGTCTGGGGAGTTTGTTTGCAGCCAGCTAGTAACCTGTTCTAGGCGGGTGCGGATTGAGTTGACGTTCCAGGTGGCGATTTTCATTTTTTGTTGGTTATATACTCTCTGATTACTGGCACGATCGTAAAGTGCGCTCGCCCATTTTGTTGTACTGTTTCAACTAATGACCGTCGTCCTAAAGATTGCATGACATTTAATAGTTCTGCCCGTGATATTTGCAGGTTTGCTGGTATTTTTGAGATGTCTGCTGGTTCGGGGGTACTTGCTAGCCAAGAGATAACTTGTTGTTCGGATGCGGTTAGGCGATCGCACTGCTGGTGCAGCAGAGATTCTAAGTCACCTAAGAATAGGGTATCATAGGAGAGGAATTCGGAAACGCTACCGCCGAATAAGTCTTGAATCATAGTTGCAACTATATTTAACCATAGGGGATTGCCTCGGTAAAGGTCGATCAGTTCTAACCATTTCTCCGGTTCTGCTAAACCTTTTTCTCTGAATATCTCTTGTGCTTCCGCGCCTAAACCGTTGAGTTGTAGAGATTTGCATGGGCGGTTTTCGCCTTCTAAGGCGGCAATTTCTCTGGGTTTTTCCCAACTCAGGAGGATTAAGCAACTGTTGTGGGATGATTCTGCTATTTTTTTAAAGAATGTGCCGTAATTTTCATAGCCGGGTTGGTAATTTCCTGCGAGTTGTCCGCTGCTGAAGATGGTTTGGAGATCATCGAGGATGATGAGACAGCGGTGCGATCGTAAATATTCTAGTAGGGGCAATCCCCCCGTGGTTGCCCTTTCTTCGGGATAGGGGGCGGGCACGGGGACACCGCCACTACAGAATTTAATTAAGTCGGTTTGAAGTGATGCCAGCGGTGGAGAGTTGCGGAGACTTCGCCAGATAATGCGATCGAATTCGTGTTGAATTTGTGGGATTAGTTGGAGAGTAAGGGCGGTTTTGCCAATACCGGATAAGCCTAAAATGGTGATGAGGCGGGTGCGGCTTAAAATCCAGTTTTCGAGGGTGGTGAGTTCGGATGTGCGGTTATAGAATAGGTTGGGTTCTGGTGCATCACCTAAATCTAAATGTACTTTCGGTTCGGAATTGCTTGTTTTTTCGTTAAATCTATCCTTGTCTTGCAATTCAGTTTGTGAGAATTTTGGAGAATAAAAAGTATCTGCGGATATGTTACGAATATGGATACAGCCATTCCCCACGAGTGAGACATTGGAAACTTGTAAATTTTCCAGTTTGGCTCTAAAATTTGCTTTAGATACTTGTTCCTCGCCTAATGCAACTGATAAAAGTTTCCATAATTTAAAGCCAACCTCTTTAACGTATTTCTCTGAACGGTTGTGATGCTGTGCAATTTCCTTATATTTTTGATTGTTCCAAGCCCCACGTAATATAGCTTTTTGCAGACTATCTAAATGTTTTCCCGTAGTAGTCAAAGCTAGATGGTCAACAAATTCTAAGGCTTCTTCAACGTCCATCAGTCAGGCAGATGCAAGGGGTTGACCTGATTGTAACCCAACTAAATATGACTTTATTCAATAGCAACCAACTAAATGTGACTTTTTATGACCTAGTTGGGATGAAAACAACTACTAAAAATGACTTTATATGGCTTGACAAGCTTTGGTATTTAGGAAAGAATTTATACTTAAGACAACAAAAAGTTATGCTAAGCGCTAGTTGTATCTACCTGTTATGACACAACCGAATATTTTGGAACTCGCGAAACAGGGAGATGCAAAGGCGATCGCGCTTCTGCTGAACCGCCAGCTACAAGCCAAGGGCATCACCGCCGCAGCTTCCCTTAAGGATGGTTGTTTACAGGTGATGCTGGAAGCGGCAGAAGCGCCTAGTCAGCAAGTTTTGGCCCCGTGGGTGAGTAAGTCGATCGCTGATTTGGGGGCTGCATCGATTGAGAAAGTCAAGGTTTACGGGCGACAGACGGGGGCGAAGGTGCCGGCGTGGAGTCAAGAGTTTGAAGTGGCAGGGCAAAAATTGCCTGTTGCAAATGTTACAGAGGGGCGAGCAAGTTCTGGTGAGAATACGGAGTCAAATCAGCTTAGTTTGAAGGAACGGGCTAAGCTTGGGGATGTGGAGGCGATCGCCAGTCTGTTAAATCTTCCGTTGCAAAATAAAGGGATTAGTGCGACTGCGAGTTTGCAAGATGGTTGTTTACAGGTGATGCTGGAGTCGGACGTGGTTCCTGATGAGGAGGTTTCTATCAGGATTGTCCGCAGGGAGTTGATGAATTTGAAGGCGGGGGCGATCGCATCTGTGAAGGTTTACGGGCAGCAGGCGGGTGAGGATTTTCCGGCTTGGAATCGAGAGTTTGAGATAGCGCAAGTACAATTGACATCAAGCCCAGCGAAATTAAGCGTGAATAATCAAGCTTCAGGTTTTAAAGTGACGATTCCAGACAAAAATACGCAAAAACAACTAGCTCAGTCAGCTTTAAACTTTCTCCAAACAACATTGCTTAGTCATCCAATAATCAGTAAACTGTATGAACAAAGTTTAGTTTTTATCACAGACAATAATTGTTTTATAAAAAATAAAAAAACGCTGACAATCGCTATTCTATTGATAGCGCTAGGAATAGTTACTGGGATATATTTCAATAAAGATGCGAAGTTTAAAAGTGAAGTATATGCTTCCTTTGATAGCTACCCGAAAAAATCCCAACAAGAAAATTACAAAAAAATGTTTGAAGCCTATACCTTCGAGAGAGCAAAAAAATATGGTCTAGAGTATTGCAGTGACTTATCAAAAGGTATTAGTAAAGAAACATTATTCCGTGCCTACAACGATAGACAACTGAATAGACATATGAACTCTATACAAAACGGAACTATGAGTGAGCGAGAAAATCTAGATTTATTTGTGGTAGAACTAGAGATACAAGGAGCGGCTACAAAAGTATATTGTCCTCAGTTCCAGAATGTAATTGATAAAGTTCCTCTCCAAGAACGTTTAGATAGTACAGATAAATAAACCAAGAAAAAGCTAAAAATAATTCGGTATATAGCTTTTTCAGTAGCAAGCAACTAAATGTGACTTTTTATGACCTATATCGAGATGACCAATTAACTTTGCAATTACCAGATATTGAATAAATTAATATGTCTGACCTAATCTCAAAAACCACCGAACACCTAGACTACCCATTTCTATTAGTCACGCACATGGTATGTGCGGATCAGCAGATTCACAGTGAAGAGTCGAAAGCACTACGCGAACTAGCAACGCATATCGGCGCTTCTCAACGCACTCTCGCTGAGATGGAAAAAATTCTGGCTCAAGACGAAAACCAGCTTTCTGTAGAGGATTTAGCTCGGAAAGTGTCGCCCGGTAAGCAAAGTGAGGCCATGTCGCAAATGTTGGCGATCGCCTATGTTGACGGTTTCTGTTCAGCATTAGAACGCCAGATGGCGGAACAAGTAGCACGGATTTGGAACTGGCCACCGGGAGAAGTACAGCGACAGTTGGCAGAAGTTGGAGCCTTCACTGATACCCGATTCATAGGCGAACACAACCAACAACAGAAAGTCTCTTTCGGTGCGCGTTTCCTTAAAGGGGCTGATTCTCTCCTTTCACGGGCATTGGTGGATAATGTAGCAAAGCTCACTGGGAGTGAGCAAAAAGTTGAACAAATACGACGGGAAATCCTGTTAACTGGGCCAGAATATGATGAGGCGATTCGTCAGTGTGCAGTCATCGCGGATGAAGATTACAAATTTGCAGAATTGGCACTTAAAAGCACTTTATCAGCACTTAAAAAATTGGACAAAAATATTCAAGTTGCTATCGAAGACATCAAACATAAAACAGGTGGTAAAGGTCAAGCTACCACAGCTAAGGAAGTCGCCAAGCAACTTGAGGATACTAGAAATGATCTAAGTGCCGAAATTATCAAAGAAATTGAGAGTGTACGGGAGTCACTTCGTGCCAAGGAACGCGCTCTCAATCATTTCAGCATCACCTTTATGGGCAGAACTAAGGCAGGAAAAAGCACTCTTCACGCCATCGTTACAGATGATGGGTGGGATGCGATCGGTGTAGGCAAGCAACGCACAACTCGGTTTAATCGGGTGTACGAGTGGAAGAATATCCGCATCATTGATACTCCTGGGATTGGCGCTCCCGGTGGTCAAAGTGATGAAGAAATTGCTAAAAGTATTATCGACGAGTCAGATGTGATTTGTTATGTGGTGACAAATGACAGTATCCAAGAGAGTGAGTTTGGTTTCTTGCGGCTATTAAAGGAAAAAGCCAAGCCATTAATTATTTTACTGAATGTCAAGAACAACCTGCGCGATCCTCGACGGTTGGAGCATTTCTTACAGAACCCTGATAAACTGTTTGAAATGGATGGTCAAAGCGGTATTGGTGGGCACATTCAACGTATCCGCCGGTACGCTAAACAGCATTATGCTAATGACTACTTCGATATTATTCCTGTGATGTTGCTGGCGGCGCAGCTTTCCCGCGAACCAGAACACGTCAAGAAGAAACAGGAGCTTTTTAAGGCAAGTCGGATGCAGAAATTTCTGGAGTCAATCCGTGTATCTCTGGTTAATCATGGGGCAATTCGTCGCTCTCAAACTCTGCTTGGTTCTACCGTAGGTGCAATTGATCATCCTAATAAATGGGTGAATCAACAAGCTTTAGTCTATGAAAAATTGACAGGAACTCTGAAAAATAAGCGCGAGGGAATCCAAAAAGACCTCCGAAAAGCAGCTAAGGACGCTAAAGACTCTTTAGTTCAACAAATTGATAGTATTTTTCAAGATACTATCAATGCTATACCATCCTTTGCAGAAGATCATTGGAACTCTAAAGAAATTGCGATAAAGGTGGGATGGCAACAAAAATTAAAAGCACTTCGATTTGAAGAACGCTTAAAAATAGCTTATCAAGAGGCGAGCAAAAATTTTAATAAGGAAGTTCAGGAAGCTCTGGAGGAAATAGGAAATGAATTACAGCTAATATCTCAGCTTAGCAGCAGCGATTTCAGCTTTACTGAGCAGGATTCAAACAATTTGCGAGATTTTGTGCGAATTGGTAGCAGTCTGCTCTTGATAGCTTCTGCTATTATAACGTTCTTCGCCCCTCCTATTGGTCTCGCTATCGGCATCGTAAGTGCTGTGGTTAGCGGGATTGTTGGAATGTTTAAATCCCAAGATGAAAAGCGACGCGAAGCTGTTATAAATATATCTACTTCATTGGAAAGTCAGCTCAACACTCATCGGCAAAGAACTCTACAGCAGGCTAAGGGGGACTTTGGCAAGTATTCTGATTCTGTAACCAGGAATATCAACATCTATTTTGAAGAATTGATTGCAGGGCTAGAGGCGATCGCCACTGAGCTTGAAAAAGCAAAAAACAGGTTATCAGGTACAGCAAATTATCTAAATCGTGCTTATGCTAAGCGAATTATTGACTGGTGTGTTGAAGAAAATGAAACTCTCACAGATGAGCGGATCAACGAAACCATTGCCAAAGTTCAGCGAGATTTCGGGCGTAGTAAAATGAAAATTGTTACCAAATCCCAAGTTCAGCTACTAAAATCCCTAGAGGATATTAAACACATCCTTCAAGAGGATATTTCCTTTAGCCTCAAATCTACTAAAAAGGACTAAACTATCATGACTCAGAACAACCCCAACTTTAAAGCGGCTGATGTCGGTGCTTATTTCAAGAAAACGCTAGTAAAATTTGACAATTTGCTGGCTCAGGGAAACACAGCCGAACTAACAGCGATTCGCCAAAAAGTGCGCGATGAGTTAAAAGAGTATCGAGAACAGGGAATTGTCGGCGTAGCTTTTGTGGGGCAGTACAGTGCAGGCAAATCAACTATTATCTCTGGCATGACAGGACGACGCGATATCCGTATTGATGCTGATATTGCTACTGATAAAACTACCAATTATGACTGGAACGGGATCAAGCTAATTGATACGCCTGGACTTTTTACAGACCGCCAAGATCACGATGAAACTACTTATGAAGCGATCAACAAATCAGACTTGCTGGTTTTCTGCCTCACCTATATGCTCTTTGACTCACTGACAGCAGAGAATTTCAAGAAGTTAGCCTATGAAAAAGGCTATCGCTGGAAAATGATGCTGGTTATTAATAAAATGTCTGATGAAGCAGGAGAAGAAGAGCAAAAAATTGTCAACTACCGCCAAAGTCTTGCCGATGCACTGAAGCCTTACAGTCTTGATGAATTTCCTATCTGCTTTATCGATGCCAAAGACTACTGTGAAGGCATTGATTCTAACGATGATTTTCTGAGGGAAATCAGCCGATTTCCAACTTTTATTGAGGCGCTCAATCAGTTTATAGAGCGTCGTGGCTCTCTTGCTCGTTTTGATACACCAGTCCGAATTGCCCTTAGCTGTGTTGATGATGCTCAGTTGAGCTTTACTCGCAACTCTAGCGAAGATTCTACTTTTTTTGAAGTGCTAACACGGTTATCTCGCACCGTGCGTAAAGAGCGCGATCGCCTGCGAACCAAGGTTAAAAATATAGCCCTGGAGATGTCTTCAGGAGTTGCTAGCGAAGGTAACACTCTTGCCGCAGCAGTAGGTAGCGATCCGAACTTTGAAAGGCTTAATAAACAAACTGAACTCAACGTGCAGAAGCACTATGAGAAAGCAGAAACCAAACTGCAAGAAGCTGTTAATGTAGCAGTTGACGATATCCAGCAGGAAGTTGAAAAAGTTCTAGAAGGTGATCTAGTCAATAGTTTTGTTGCTTGCCTAGATAAAAATCAAAATATATCAGCCCAAAATCCTGGTTCTGGTATGGATGTGGAGCGACTTAAAGACCAAGTTAACTGGTTTAAAAAAATTGGTGAGACGGCCGGAGTGGAGCTGACTAATTTGGCAACGAGGGGTTTTGCACAGACCGCTGGACAAGGCTTTCTACGTTCTAGAGATGTAGTAGGAAGCGGTCTACATCAAGGTGTTGTGGCTGTGGGAAAATTTGTCGGCTTTAAGTTTAAGCCTTGGCAGGCGGTTGGTATGGCCAAAAACATCGGCAATGCTGCTAAATTCCTGGGGCCGGCTCTAGCACTTGTTTCAGTAGGAGTAGATATTTTACAAATGCAACAGGAACATCAGCGAGAAAGGCAAATGTCTGATGTCCGTCGTGATATTACCAGTCAGTTTCAATCAATAGCAAAAGACTTGGAAAATCAAATTGAAATACAGCTATTTGAATTTGAGCAACAGGTTTACGGAGAGATTGAGAAGAAAATTGCAGCCGCTCGTCAGGAGGGAGAGGAAGCGATTTCTGCTTCTAATACTTGGGTAAAACAACTGGCAGACATCCGTAAGGATTTTGATGTGATTATCCAGTCCATCACGAAGGCTACAGCTAATCCGAATACTTGAAGCTGAAAAAGCCCGATCGCCCTTACGTCCCAAATTGTCCAAAAGTGCGATCGCCCCTTCAACTTGCATCATTCAAACTAACTCCGACACACTCAGCCGCCCTTCTACGGGTTCATATTCATCCTCTAAAAGCCAATACTGCGCCTCATCATAACTCTGACTAGAAAACACAACCTTATAACCCTCAGCCGGATCGTATATGCGACAATTCCCCTCAGCATCACTTAGTAATAAAAGCAGATAAGGCGGTGAAAGATTTGGATCGATCCATACCTCTGTGAATTCCCAGTTATTCTTCACTAAATCGGCTTCGAGGCGTAACGTGGTATCGGTTTTCTGCATCAACTTTTATCTCTCCGTAATAAAGTAAAAGACGGCTACCATCCGGGTCAACTCTATAACCAATTGATTCAACAAAAAACATACCATAACGATCGTAGCCCCGAATCGTACCTGTAAATTCTCCATCTTCTATTATGGCTTGAGCTACCTGATTCATAGTAGCCTCATCGTTAAAAACATGAGCAGCACGTCCTTTATTAAGCAGTCTTCTCATTTGTGGCGTGTCTGGCAAGTGTTTCGCAATGTGCCTGCTGTCAAGGGTGATTTGGCAATTAATTCCACTCATTAATTAATTACTGAGCATACAAGTATGATTAAATCATGCGATCGCCCTTACATCCCAACTTGTCAAAAAGCGCGATCGCCCTTACATCCCAACTTGTCCCAAAGCGCGATCGCGCCTCTTCCCCTGTACTTGCAAAAAAATTACATCCAAGATAAACTAGGAAATAGAAACTAAGCAACCTCTGATGCTGAAAGCAAAAATATAATGAAAACTAAAAGCTTCACAGTCATCATTTACAAAGAAGAAGATATGTACATTGCCGAATGTCCAGAAGTCGGCACAATTGACCAAGGCGAAACCATAGAACAAGCGATAGCCAATCTCAAAGAAGCTACAAGGCTCTATCTCGAAGAGTCTCCTTTACCCGACGAAATCACTCCCAGGTTTGTAACTAGCATAGAGGTTAGCTATGCCTAGCTTGCCCAGAATATCAAGCCTAGAAGTAATTCGCGTACTAGAGCGTTTAGACTTTTATCAAGCCAGACAAACGGGTAGCCACGTTGTCATTAAAAAGCCTCTTCCAGACGGAGAAATTGTTTGCGTTGTGCCACTCCACCGCGAGTTAAAAATTGGTACTCTCAGCGGTGTTATAAAGCAAGCAAAGGTCACACCTGATGAGTTTATAGCTAATTTATAAGTGAGAATAACCGGGTTTCGTAGATGAGTTTTTGTAGCTTGTAGGGGTCGATCGCGATCGTAATGAAATAGCGATCGCCCTTACGTCCCCAATTGTCAAAAAGCGCGTGAAGCGCAGCTATCCCGTAGGGAATCGCCCCTACATGAATTATTCAAACTAACTCTGACACTCTCAGCCGCCCTTCTACGGGTTCATACTCATCCTCTAAAAGCCAATACTGCGCCTCATCATAACTCTGACTAGAAAACACAACTTTATAACCCTCAGCCGGAGCGTATATAGCAATCCTAAATTATTTTCAAGATCGCGAGTATGATACAATTATATACAAGAATCGAACGTGACAATAAAAAAATGAATAACTTAGAACGTGAATTCAAAAATTGGTAAAACGAAATAGCTAAATTAGAGTCTTTAATTAAGAGCGTTCGAGATGCAATAGAGCTCAAACGATCAATAGCGGTCAGGATGGCGCTTGAAGGTAAACTATACCACAAAATCAGCAAAATCTTAGGTGTAAGTAAATTTTTTGTAGGTGACTGGAAAAAAATATTTAAAAGCAAAGGAATTTCAGGAATCAAATTGGGTTATCAAGGGTCGCGCGGGTATTTAACAGAGCTACAAAAGGCTGAAATAATCGAGTGGCTCAAGAATCAAAATTCTTGGAATTTAGATAAGTTAGTAGCTTATGTATAGCGAGATTTTGGTGTGGTATATCAATCAAAACAAAGCTATTATGAACTTTTCATTAGAGCGAATATCAATCGAGAAATAACTCAAAAAAAACATCCAAAGTTTGATAATGAGATAGTAAAAAAAATAGATAATAAATCAACCAGATGTTGTCCGAACACAGGCTTAGTATAGAATTCAGGGAAATAATAGTATTTTTTTTATATGAATCTCATCTGCTTCAGCTTCATGGCGATATAAATGGCTGCGTTTGGGGGAGATACGATCGAAGGATTGAGGTCCCGATTGCTAATGAAAAAGGGAGACAAACTTATTTGGGCATTGAATTATCAAAGCCAAGAATCATACATTCAAAGTTATCCATCTGGCAATGGAGAATCAACAGTTAAATTTATCAAATACTTACAAGATAAATATAAAGGTCGGAAAATAATGTTCATTTTGGATGGAGCTAGTTCTCGTAGATTTGGAGCATTTAAAGACTTTTTGTCGGAAGCAAATCGCGATCGAGAACCAGATGATTGGTCAATTACTTGTGTATTATTTGCTCCCAATGCTTCACAACAGAATCCCGTTGAATATATTTGGGTGCCAGCTAAAAACTTTTTGATAAAACACTGGTATTTATGTAATTCTTTTAAGATATTCCAATTTGTATTGAATTTTTTACTAACAATTTTACTAACAAACATAAATTTTACTTTGCCAAAACTCATCAGTACACTTATACATAAAAAATCATTGAGGATTGCTATAGTTGAGGTAATTAATAACAAATTAAAACTTTTCAGACGTAGTGGATTTGGTTTTAGGAATTTTAAAAATTTTGAAACGCGAGCTTTACTTTTTTGACATTTTCCTATAAATTTAGCTTACTAAGTAAGGAAGATCCAGAACACGCAATACTTTGGCTTTGACTAGCTATCTGCTAATTTCACTGCTGCGCTTGTCAAAAACTTAATGCTATTTATTCTCAAGAGCTAAAAATAAAACCAATGAGGGATTTTCAGATGATTCTTTATATTGTTTTAATATTCTTGTTTTAGCTTGACGGTGAATACAATTTTGCAGTTGAATCTGTAAAGAAATATTGATAATTTTTATCAAAAAGCTTCGATGTGGAGGTGGTCGGTAAAATATCAAAATAATTCTTAAGGATTATTTAATGTACAATTTCTCCTCCTCAAATTTCTGCCCCTGAGGCGGTAATCTATATCAAAAGACCGATCGCCCGCCGCCAATCCCCCGATCGCTCGCCGACACCAATACCCCCAGAGGGGATGGTAAATTTTTGTAAAAAATAGTTGACTAAAAGGTTGGAAGTTTTCTCGTTTGGGATAGATCGATGCACATACCTGATGGTTTTCTTTCACCGCCAGTAGCCGTTGCCACCGGCATAGCAAGTGCAGCAGCAATCGCAGTTGCCCTAAATCGAACCCGCGCCAGTCTTGGACTGCGGCAAGCCCCAATCATGGGCTTAACCACAGCTTTCGTGTTTGCGGCCCAGATGATCAACTTTCCGGTAGCCGGCGGTACCAGCGGCCACTTGTTGGGAGGGGCGCTGGCATCTGTAGTTTTGGGGAGCCCTTGGGCGGCAACTCTGGCGATGAGCACGGTTTTTATAATTCAAAGCGTCTTGTTTGCCGACGGGGGCATCACCGCCCTCGGAGCCAATATTTTTAACATGGGGCTAGTTGGCATTTGGGTGGGCTGGTGGCTGTTGCAGCCGTTGCAGCAACTCTTGGGAGGTTCCAGAAATCGTTTGCCCTTAGCTGCAGGTATAGCCGCCGGTCTGAGCGTCGTGGCTGCTTCGATTTGTGTGGCGATCCAATTGGCAATTTCTGGAACAGTAGGGCTCAATATCGCATTGCCAGCAATGGTAGGCGTACATATTTTAATTGGGATTGGCGAAGGGGTAATTACAGGTGGTGTTTTAACTTATCTCGTCAAAGTGCGGCCGGATTTACTGCCGGGACAACAGCCACAATTGCAGAAATGGGTAGTGCCAGTAATCGGAGTTTTATTAATTTCCGGGGTGCTTTCGCTGTTTGCTTCAAGTTGGCCTGACGGGTTAGAAGCGGTAGCCGAAAAATACGGCTTTAAAGATAAAGAAGCTGTGGCGATCGAAAATCCCACTCCTTTAGCAGATTACACAGTTAAAGGATTAGAAGAACAGCCTATTGGTACTAGCATTGCTGGACTTTTAGGGTCTGCCTTCAGCTTCGGCGCGGCTTTTGGGATTGCTCAGTTGGTGGTAAAACCTAAAGATGTCTAAACTGTCCATACCTTTTCGATTGCGAGTGTCTCTCACAATTGTGATTGGCATGGGTTTTCTGAAGACAGGCGCTTGGCTGTGGCTGGGAGTTTATGGGGCGATCGCACTTTTTTGGTCGTTTTGGCTCAGGGCTCCGGCGCGAACCCTAGCGCAACTTTTGGGAGCAGAATTGCTTTTTCTCTCCTTATTAGTGCTGCCCCAAGGTTGGGAACGCGCCAGTTTTTTGTTGCTGCGTTCCCTAATTTGCTTGCTCATTATGAACAGTTTTCTGCTAACTTTGCCACCCCACAGTTTCGGAATCGCCCTCAAAGGATTACCCCTACCAGCAGGATTGCAAGAGATTGTACTTTTAACAGGACAATACTTAGAAATCCTCCTGGCCGAAGTCAACCGCATGAAAATATCTGCCCAACTCCGGGGCTTGTCCGGTACGGGAGGATGGCTGCGCTACGCCAGTGCTTCCATGATCGGAGCCCTTTATTTGCGAAGTCTCGATCGGGCAGAAAGAGTACACGCAGCCATGCTAATTCGCGGCTATCAAGGAAGTTTGCCCGCCGACTCAAAATCCACACCAAAAGAGCGACTCTGGCTGACAATAACAATTTTAACAGTAGCCGGATTAACAACAGCTTCTTACGGTAATTGGGAATGGGTAATTGGGAATGGGTAATTAACTGGTTCCCATGAACAACCTGGGAACCGATTTCACTCTTGCTCTGCCTCGCTTCTTGTGGAGGGAAATTGGAGGCAGAGCCTCCCAATCTGCGTTCCCAGACAGACCCTGGTAACGAGTAAAAATTATTCAATCTAAAATCTAAAATCTAAAATCGGATGACTAATCTCAAATCCCCGCCAACAATCGAAGTGCAAGACTTAGTATTTGGCTATCCCGAGCAAAAGCCAGTGTTGCGGGGAATTTCGTTTACTTTGCAGCCGGGAGAAAGAGTTGCTCTACTTGGCCTGACAGGTGCTGGTAAAAGCACTTTGCTAGAAAACTTGATCGGATTAAAAATGCCTCAATCCGGCGAGATTAGAGTGCAGGGAAAGAAGCTGGAAGAGGCGACTTTATCGCAGGCGCGCAAGCAGATTGGATTTTGCTTTCAAGACGCTAACGACCAGCTATTTATGCCGACTATTTTAGAGGATGTAATGTTCGGGCCGCGGAATTACGGAGTGCCTCCGAGAGTTGCGCGCGATCGAGCTTTAGCCCTATTAGACGAATTCGGTTTAGTAGAATTTGCCAACCGTTCGGCCCACGAACTTTCGGGAGGTCAAAGAAGGTTGGCAGCATTAGCAGCAATTTTAGCATTACAGCCGGCAATTTTAATCTTAGATGAGCCGACTAACGGACTCGATCCGTCGTGGCGGCGTCACTTGGCTAAGGTTTTGTCCCAATTGCCGATCGAGGTAATTTTGATCGCGTCCCACAATTTGAATTGGATCGGGAAAACGACTCAAAGGGCATTAGTTTTGGCTGACGGTCAGATTCAGGTCGATCGAGAAACGCAAGAATTGCTAAAAGATCGATCGACTCTTGAATATTACAATTTGCCGCCAGACTGGTAATTAGCCATTAGTCATTACTGCTGTACGTAAAGCGGTCAATCGATTTTAGATTTTAGATTTTAGATTTTAGATTGAAGCATCCACCTCACGGATGAATCCGGGGGGCAAGTTTCATCGGATACAAGTTTTTTATTTCTCCGTCATGAGTCTGCGAAGGAATGAATCCGAGGGCTTGTATCCTGGATGCTTTCGGTGCTAACTGCAAGTGATTGCTTTCCTTCGGCTTGCTCTGCTAACACTTCTGTCGCAATGACAGGCCATATATATCTGTAATTAAAGCTCGAATTTCCGAACAGCTTCATTATAAAAATGAACAGCTAAATCGCGAATAATTTCTTCATTTGTAAAATCATTGCCTAACTTTTCTTTCGCCGTTAAAACACAGATTTTCATCAACTCGGATGAACTTTCGATGTGCAGCGCGATCGCACTTTGGTTTTGTTGAAACCCGACCTCGATTTCCGCCAGCATTTTGACCGATCGATCGTTAGCAGATTGCTGTAAATTTGCCGCCACTTTTTCCTGCTTTCTCCTTTGTACTTCCTCGGAAAAACCCGCAGCAATGAGCCCCGCAGGTAACGCAAAAATTCCGATTCCCAAAAATGCTAATATTGCTCCTAAAAACTTCCCTAAAGGAGTGATTGGATAAATATCACCGTAACCGACAGTAGTTAATGTCACAACTCCCCACCACATTGCATCGGGGATGCTCGCAAAAGTTTCTGGATGGGCCTCGTTTTCAACAAAATACATGACGCTAGAGGCAAATATTAACAGAATAAAAACTGCAAAGGCAGTGGCAATCAACTCCTCTTTTTTAGCATACAAGACTGTTCCCAGAGTTCTGAGTGACTCTGAATAACGGCTCATTTTTAGCAACCGCAACAAGCGCAGTAGGCGAATTAAATTAACGAAGCTTAAATTAGGAAATAACAGCAATGAGTAAAAGGGTAGGATTGAAATTAAATCGATCAGACTTAGCGGTGTAAGACCGTATATCAATCTTCCCCAAAGCGGGTGGCTGTATCTGCTATCGACTGTACACACCCACAACCTCAAAAGATATTCTATGGTAAATACTAAAGATGAAACAATTTCAATATTTTCCAAAATAAACTTTTGTTCTGGGGACAATGTGGGTGAAGTAGAAGCAATAAAAGCTGCGACGTTTATCACAATTAAACAAGTTATAACAATATCGTCGGCTAAACTGTATAAATTGCCGATTTCAGATTTTTCTAAAATTTCATAAATTTGAGTTTTGATTTGTTTAGGCATCTGAGTTTCTCCTAATAAATGAACAATCAACGCTCGCACTTTACTACAGTATAAGCAATTAGATTCAAAAAATAAGCAGGAGTTGGCCTCAAGTTAAAAATTGGTTTCTTCAGAGATGCTCTCGTTGCGAAACTCAATATCGATCTTGGAAACTGGGTTGTTTGGGGCAACGGCATTCTAGTAAAATTTAGAGTCGATCTGAAAAGAATTTCCAACTATTACTGGGTTTGCAGGCAAAAATCATGAAGGTAGCCGTATTCAGCACCAAATCCTACGATCGCACATTTCTGGAAGCAGCGAATGTCGGCGGCAAACACGATTTAGTTTTTTTTGAACCGCGTCTGAACTTGGAAACCAGCGTTTTGGCTGCTGGATTTCCGGCAGTCTGCGCGTTCGTGAACGACTCCTTGGACGCGAAAACGCTGCTGGGCATTGCCCAAAATGGCGTCCGCTTGCTGGCCCTGAGATCCGCCGGATTCAATCACGTCGATTTAGCAGCAGCGAAGGATTTAGATCTAACTCTCCTCCGAGTTCCGGCTTATTCTCCCTACGCAGTCGCCGAACACGCAGTCGCTTTGATTTTGTCCCTCAACCGCAGAATCCATCGGGCATACAACCGCGTCCGCGAAGGCAATTTCGCCTTAGACGGTTTGTTGGGTTTTGACCTCCACGGCAAAACGGTGGGAATCGTCGGAACAGGCAGAATTGGCGCAATTACTGCCCAAATTCTGCACGGATTCGGGTGCAGTCTGCTGGGATACGATGTTTATCAAAACCCAGATTGCCTCGCCCTAGGTATGGAATACGTCGCACTCCCGGAACTGTTCGCCACCTCTGATATTGTCAGCCTCCACTGTCCGCTGATACCGGAAACTTACCATTTAATCGGTGCAGAGGCGATCGGGCAAATGAAACCCGGGATGATGCTGATCAATACCAGCCGCGGTCAGTTGATTGACACTAAAGCTGTTACCAAAGCACTGAAGTCTGGTATAATTGGCTACCTCGGTTTAGATGTTTACGAACAAGAGACGGATCTGTTTTTTGAGGATTTGTCAAATCACGTCATTCAAGACGATGTTTTTCAACGTTTGCTGACTTTTCCCAACGTCCTGATTACCGGACACCAAGCTTTTTTCACCGAGGAAGCTTTGAAAAATATCGCCGAAACCACGATCGCCAATATCACCGACTTTGAACAAGGACGCCCATGCCCCAATCAAATCGACCTCGATCGAGTGAAAAAATGAGTCAAAAGACCGATTTGGCAGCGAAGGCAATTGTTTAAAATCAAGTCATATCGTTATTTTTGCTTGCAATTTGTGAAACTCTGCCTTAGTCTCATCAATTAGTCCCTGCAGCGCGGATGCTGTGCTAATTGCCGGAGAATTATACTGGCAGCAATTCACAGCCTGCAATTTTACCTGACAACGGAGGAAGTATCCAATGACACAAGCTAACTTTTCGGACGAGACACAAACAATCACTGAAGTCGTCACAGTAGACCTGGTGGAGGACGAACCGGGGGTCATGACTGCAGTGACAACCACAGAAACACCGACCAGCCAGTTGCAAGATATTAAAGACCAAGTTATTACAATTTTGTCGGAACTTCCAGCCTATCTCTCTAATTTTTTTGCTGACTACCAAAAGCCCCTCATAACTGTTGGTTTAATCCTGGCAGGCGGTATTAGTATTAAGGTAATGCTGGGAGTTTTAGATGCTCTTAATGATGTCCCTTTGGTGGCTCCAATTTTTGAGTTGATTGGCATGGGATATACGGGTTGGTTTGTTTACCGATATCTGCTCAAGGCTTCCGATCGCCAAGAGTTGTTAACGGAAATTGATTCTTTAAAAGAACAAGTTGTAGGTAAAGATTCTTAAACGGATGTTGAAGGAAGAGGGAAGAGGGAAGAAGGAAGAAAGAGGATTTTTCCCCCTCTCCCACTCTCCCTTCTCCCCCTCTCCCACTCTCCCTTCTCCCCCTCTCCCCCTCTCCCACTCTCCCCTTCTCCCCCTCTCCCCCTCTCCCACTCTCCCCCTCTCAATTTGGATGGCAAACTTGTTGCAAAGTGGCAGTAAAGTCGGGGTAGGAAATGGCAGCGGCTTCGGCCCGGTGAATGTTAGTAATACCTGTGGCGTTGAGCGCTGCGATCGCCAAACTCATCGCTATTCTGTGGTCGGTGTAGCTGTCAACATCCGCGCCGGTCAAAGGAGTTCCCCCGATAATTTCTAAACCGTCGGGTAACTCGGAAATTTGAGCTCCCATGCGGTTGAGTTCCGCAGCAGTCACGGCCAGCCGATCGCTCTCTTTGACTCGCAACTCGGCCGCATCTCGAATTATTGTAGTACCCGACGCAAAGATCGCCGCTACTGCCAAAATCGGGATTTCGTCAATCAGTCGGGGAATTAAGTCGCCCGCAATGGTGCATCCCCGCAATTGGCCGGAACTGCGAACCAAAATATCCGCTACCGGTTCCCCGGCCGCCTCTCGCTGATTTTGCAGTTCAATGTCGGCCCCCATCATTTCCAAAGCTTCCAAAATGCCTGTACGAGTTGGGTTGACGCCGACATTTTCGACTACGAGTTCCGAACCCGGGACGATCGCCCCAGCAACTAGCCAAAAAGCCGCCGAACTAATATCTCCCGGTACAATCACATTCTGCCCTTGCAGTTGTGTCGGCCCAGTGACTGTCACGCTGCAAGTTTCTGGATCGACCCTCAATTGTGCTCCAAACGCCCGCAGCATTCGCTCGCTGTGATCCCGCGACAGAGCGGGTTCTGTGACTGTAGTTTCTCCGCTTGCCATCAAACCGGCGAGCAAAATGCAAGATTTAACTTGAGCCGAGGCGATCGGAGAATGGTAGTGCATCGGTTTTAACTGCTGTCCCAGTATCCCTAAAGGAGCTAAAGAATTGCTCTTTCTACCCCAAATTTGCGCTCCCATTTGTTGCAGCGGTTTAATGACGCGCGACATGGGGCGCGATCGCAGAGAACTGTCACCCGTTACTGCATAAAAACGCCCCGGATGAGACGCTAAAATTCCCAACATCAGCCGCATCGTCGTCCCGGAATTACCCGCATCCAAGACTTCCACAGGCTCCTCTAACTCGCCAATTCCGACGCCCCGGACTGTCACCCGTTCCGCGTTGAGTTCAGAAACTTTGGCTCCCAGGAGCGAGAAACATTTAGCCGTGCTGCGGGGGTCTTCCCCTAGGAGTAGTCCCTCAATAGTAGTTTCACCTTGGGCGATCGCACCCAACATCAAAGCTCGGTGAGAAATCGACTTATCGCCCGGAACTCGAATCCTCCCCACCAGTGACAAGCCAGAGGCAGGTTTTTGAATGCTTAAAGTTTGGCTTTTGTCAAGAAGCGTAGTAGTTATAATGTCAGCTTGCATTGAGATAAACTAGGATTGGATGGCGTTAGCTATCCTACCTTTTTCCCAGTCCTAAGTCAGTCGTCTTTTGTACGGGCTGCGGGTTTTTTCCCAATGTGTCCGGTTAACTCAAAGGCTGATTAAACTCGCCCGGAGACTCCGCTGTCACTTGTCGGCGACACGGGAGTGCGGACGCAACGGCACGGATTTAACTTTAATTTCATCTTAATTTCACCAATATTATCCGTGTATCTGCTTAGATTTCATCTCCCGCTCTCAGTTATCGACCAGATGATTGAATTTTGAGTGAACCATTTTAGAGGTTCGATTGCAAATTGTAGATTTTTCATTTTTTTAAGCAAAAGCTCCGGAATTAGGAGCCCAGCTAATCTAAAATCTAAAATCTCAAGCCTAAAATTTCAAATCTCAAACCGCCCAATTCACAATAACTCCTAAACTTTTATTTATGCTGACGCATCACCGCAAGCCTGTAAGTTTATCGCTGGTATCCACAGATTTACCATTGTGGTCAGTTGTTGAAACCGCTGGTACGCTTTATCAAAAAGACCGCGATCGCTTTCACTTGTTGTTGCACGAACCAGCAATCATCGATCGCCAATTTTCCGACGACTCCGACGAATCTGGCGAGCAAGTTACAATCTTGCCCGCAACTACAAAACCCCGGTTGCTCTGGCTAGAAGTTTCGCCCTATCGAGTCATTATGACCATGCAAGGAAACGGCAAATACAGTTACCGCCACTGCTGGGAACGAGGAATGTACGGCTTGAGTCGTTATTGGCTTCAGGGTAACTCGCTGGCGACTCCCGAACAGTTGCGGCTCCGCAACTTCACCCGCAACTTGACGCTGACAGGAAAGCCAGAACCGGAACACTTGCGGTTAGAATACGAATTGTGGTCGGAGAAAGTACAACTCGGTCGCTATATTTTGAATCTAGAAATTCATCACTAAACTGGGTAATTGGTAATGGGTAATGGGGAATTAGTAGATGCTATAGCCTTTCTCAGGTAAATTAGGTGTTCCTGGGCATCGGCCATCGGGCATCGGGCATCGGCGCTTCCTTTTCTTTCTCCGAATTCTATAGCGCGTACCTCACTTCCTTGAAGACCGCTATAGATGAAGGCGATGCCTTCCTCAAACTCAAAACTCACGCATTCAAAACTCAAAACTCTTAGCTTTTAGCGATCGCTCTTACAATAATTAATCAGTTTGCCAGTCAAAGCGTCTTGATTTGCGGCTGCTTGATTCGCCTGCTGTCCGGCTCTAATAATATCTGCTTGAGCTGTTTGGATTTGCTCTCGACCTTCTATACTTGTAGAAGCGAGATTTCCAGCCTGAAGGCTTTTGCTTATGTCGCCGAGTGCTTGACTAATTTCCTGGAAGGATTTAACCGATGGCTCCTGAATTTCTTTGAGGGTTGGATCTGTTATTCGCAGATCCTCAAGTTCATTCGCTATCAGGTTCAAATTTTTAGCTAAGTGGTCGGTCGTCGCAGCATCGTTGCTGTCTTTATCAACATCAATGAGAGCGTTGCCTTTGTTGACAATTTCAGTAAATTTAGTACACTGGACAGCTCGGCTATCGCTGCAACTAACCGTCAGCGTACAGCAAGCAACAACTATCAGCAGGATGGCAATCTGTTTGCGAAAAAAGTACATGAACCCTCGGTTGCAAAAAAAGTAGATTCTGGGATTTTGTCGTAGAGTGCGTCACTCGATTTTCGATTTTCGATTTTCGATTTTCGATTTACTTGCGACATTGAATCAAAGGAGCTGGAACTTTGGTCTAAAATTAGGGATTGTCCACAAGGCGAGTGTACGCGGCACAGTATCCGTTTTTGGGTGTGTCAGCGGGCCGATCGATATATCGACTGTCGAAAAACTTTCGCGGCATTCAGACACGCTCTACTAAGCTAAACTACGTACCTGTTTGGGAACTATGGTCAAAAACAGCAATAACCTAAAGAAGGGAAGCATTTGGGGATATCTTACCCTGCTTTTGCCTATTTCCTTGACGGCGGTTGCCAGTTTCGAGTCTGGAAGGATGTTTTGGGCGATCGCCACCACAGCGGGCATTGCTTGGGCTTGCAGGCTCTACCAGCAGCAGCAAAAACATAAACTCGCTCATTTAGACTCGGTTTTCTACAAGTTGATCAAGGAAAATCAAGGGCGAGTTACGGCTTTGGATTTGGCGATGAATGCGAAACTCCCCGGAGAAAAAGTTCAAGAGTATCTCGACGAACGAGCCTCTGAATTTGCAGCGGATTTTGAGGTGACGGAACAAGGCGGAATTTTGTATTATTTTCAAATAGCTCCACCTGTCAATCAAAGCGAAACAGCTAATGCGGGAATAGCTGTTCAAGAACCTCCCACAAATCGGGAAAAAGCACAAGATAAAAAACCAAATTTATTCCCCATTGCTCAAACCAAGACTCCTGAAAAGCCCAAAATCTCTTTTACCCAAACGGACCTCTCCCGCAGGTTCAAAGTTCACGCAACTACGATCGGCAAGTGGAAACTTAAGCCGGAGTTTGCTCAGTGGAGCCGCGAAAAAGACCCGGAGGCGATCGCCTGGGAATATTCTACAGAAAAAAAGCGATTTTATCCCAAAGATTGAGTTCCTCCGGTATTCGCCAAATTTATCAAGAAACCGGGTTTATACGACGCTCTGCGGTTAGTAACGAAGAATTTGGAAAGAAACCGGGTTTCTGAGATATGAGTGCGTCCAGCACTGATTTTACTGCCGTTGACCGATCGACCTCTTTAGGTTATTTTAAGTAAAATCGTGTGTTGCTGAGTTTGCCAAATAAAAATCAGTAAATTCGATCGTCCTATCTGTGACTTTTTTGTCCTATGTCCAAAACAACCTTGCGAGTAGTCGCCCGCCTCGTCGCGTTTCCCGACAAAGTAGCAGAACTTAAATCTCTGCTGCTGAGCGTTATAGAACCAACTCGCAAAGAAAAAGGCTGCATCAAATACGAACTCCTGCAAAATCAAGCCGATCCCACAGATTTTACGTTTGTTGAAGAGTGGGAAAGTGCAGATTTGCTCGAACTACATCTCGGTTCAACTCACATTCAAGACGCTGTGCAGAAATTAGACGGTTTGGCCGTTGGGCATCCAGATATCCGCCGCTATGAATTGCTAGCTTAATCGGGTTTTTATAGCAATTTTATTAATGTTTATAAAATAGCTTCGACCCCCCTAGCCCCCCTTAGTAAGGGGGGGACAAGAGTTCAGTTTAAATTGAAGCAGAGCTAAAAAAATTATGACAGTAGCAACAATAAAACAGTTATTTATTTATCCAATTAAGGGACTGACACCGCAAGAAATGTCGGAGTTTGCTTTAACAGCAGGACACGGAATTAAGGGCGATCGAGCTTTTGCCTTAATGTTTGCAGATAATCTTGAAGCTGCAAAAATGCCGGCAGACAATGTGCCTTGGATGAGCAAAAAAAATTTTGCTGTCCAAAACGATTGGCCTCTCTTAGCAGCTTTAGAATGCGATTATCAACCGGAAACGACGGTTTTAACAGTCAAGCGTCAAGGAGTTGAAGTGTTATCCGCAGAAACAAATACAGCAGCGGGGCGCGATCGCATCGGCGCTTTTTTCACCGAATATTTGGCGGAAATTGAACCCACAAAAGAAGCGAGACACCCGCAGCTTGCACCTGTGCAGTTAGTGGGCGACACCAGCGGCGAAACTCGCTATCCCGATCGAGAACCCGTACACATTTCTTTACTCAGTCAAGCCACATTAGACCAATTAACAGAAATTGCTCTTCAAAACATTGACGTGGGCCGATTTCGCCCGAACATTGTGCTAGAAGGTATGGCAGCTTGGTCAGAATTTGAGTTGATCGGAAAACAGTTTCAATTAGGCACGGCGCGCATACAAGTTACAGCACGAATCGGTCGCTGTGTCAATATAGAAGTGAATCCAGAAACGGGCGATCGGGATATTTCTCTACTCAGTTTACTGCAACAGGAATTCGGTCACGCGCAAACCGGAGTTTTAGCTAAAGTGATCGACAGTGGCAATGTTAAAATCGGCGATGTTTTGACTGCTTAACAGTTCGCGATCGCACGGGGTGCGATTATCATTTGAGTGCGAGCTAGAAGCTCGCGAGCTAGAAGCTCGCACTAAACAATCAATATAAGCGATCGCTCGGACTTGATATTAACTGAGATATTAATCAAAAGCCACATCAAGATGGTGAATGCTGCCTAACTTCTTCTACTGATAAACTCAGTGCTTCTGCCACTTGCTCTGTATTCAATCCCATTGCCAACAACCGAGGGATGGCATCCCGCCGCGCTTGGGCTTCTGCCGTCAAAGCCTGCTCTGCTAAGGAAGCTCGTTCTGTACCTGTCAGCAGCAAATTGCCCTCGCTGTCCCACCACCGCAGCCACAGCATTGTCTGGTTTTGATAACTGCCTTGCCACAGTCCTAATTCTACGCCCATTGGCGCGATCGAATAATGACCGCGATCGTTCGGAAGCAACTGCTGATAAAACCCATTGTTCAGGCTGTAAACCTCCAGCCTGCCACTATTGATTTCATAGATGCCATAATACGGAATCCGCATGATCCGCTCATATACCCAAAACTTCCCAGGCCTTTGCGCCGCTCCAACTTCCGAGTACGATAGCGGCGTTGTGTCTCGCTCTTCTGAACCATCTCCCGATGCGAACTCCAAAGCAATCATCGGAGCCATGAATTCCCGCCACAGCACGTAAGAGCGACGAATCTGATTTCCTAGTCTTGGTGGCACGTTCGGCACGTAGAACCAATCAGGAGCTTCTGCTCCCTTTTCAAGCGGGTCAGTTTCTCGCCAGTAGATGCCACAGTCTTGCCCTATAGCATATTGCCCGTCGGCATGAAGCCGTTGCAATACCGACCCGATAGAATCAGTCAAAAGAATGCTCTGGGGATGCTCCTGAAAATTCTTCACAAAAGTGCCATCTTCCTCTGGCAGTTGAGTGTGGTCGGGGAATGGAGAGGGAAGGACAATTTTTTCGGTTGCCGGGGTCATGCTACCTCTCAAGTATTGCAACTTACCTGAATATCTTAACTCATCCTGCTTCCGGCACCCTCACCTTATTACCAATCAAGTTCAGGAAACTCGTGCCAAAATGTTGAATCTCCAAAAAATTAGCATAGGAAGGAGTTGACTTGTAAACTCTAAAAGTCCGCATAATTCCTAAAGTCGCGGCACTTTCCAGCGGGCCGATAAAGCTAGTATCCCTATCCAAAAAATGAGACTGCTTAGCCCAGTGTGTCATCTGTTCCGCATTCAAAAAATAGCAGCCGGAATGAGGATTCAAAGCCCGCTCAAAAGCGATTGTTTGTTCCATTATTTTTCCCTTTAACTGCCGCTGCTCCTCCACATTTTGAAACTTAGCAGTAGCTGTTGCCGCTAAATCACCATCAATATATGCTTTAAAAACCGGGCCTTGAGGCGCTATTTCATAGCGATTAGGTTGCAGCAAATTTCCATTTCCCCCGTGATGTGTGAACCACTTTAATTTACTAAAAAACCACGGATCGTGCAGAATTAAATCATCTTCTAAATAACAAAAATAATCGTATTTGTCAAGACACGCTCGCAATACTGCTTGACACTCAAACCCCAACAGCAGCGGTTCGCATTTTGTAGCATGGTGCATAAAACATCTGGGCTGCACTGGCAATTGAGGCAACAGATGATAACCTTGAGTAGTGCAAACAACAATGTCAATTTCGTGCTGTTGAGATTGATTGGCTGGGATAGTTGCACATTCGCTAATGTCAATCATGGACTGAGATTTGCCGTACAAAGCTTGCAGCGATGTCAGGCAAGCGGTTAAAGCATTTAGTCGCGGTTGCGGATCATTTCGCTGGGAAGCGTGTTTCCCGTCGCCGCTGGGATTGTAAAAGTGAGCAATAGTGAATAGAATTCGCATTGGTGTCGAGGAGAGGGAGAGGGGGACAGGGGGAGGGGGAGAGGGGGAGAGGGGGAGAGGGGGAGACCTTACTTTTTTGTATTATTTGGGATTGTCCAATCTGAGGAATGGTGAATCATGTTCACTAACATAGCGAGAATTTGATCGTAAGCTAGGTCGAGTTCTTGGCTCGACTGAATATCTAAATAATTGCACTTGACAGCAAACTCAATCCAGGTTTGAGTTTCAGCCGCTTCGGCTTCAGAGTCGCTTAACTTAGCCACAAAAGCTGCTTCATAACGGCGTTTTCGCCAAGCCTCAGCCAAATTAGCACATACAGAGCGTGATGAACGACGTATCTGATCGGTTAATGAAAATCTCTCTTCAACAGGAAACTTTTTGCTTAACCTAAAAATCTGCATGGCAGCATTGAGAGCCTGTTGATATACTTGTAAATCTCGATGACTTTGAATTCGTTGATTGCTCATCTTCTCCTCACATCAGTTTCGTCTAAAAAATTATTGTCAATCTCTCTCCCCATCTCCCCATCTCCCCATCTCCCCATCTCCCCCTCTCCCCATCTCCCCCTCTCCCCATCTCCGCACTTAGTCATCAAATAACTCCGGCAGGCGATCGCGCAACTCAGCATTTAAACGCGGCAACTCGTCCCGCATCTGCAAGTACCAATCTCGGCGCTGCCGGTAGTGCCCGCACAGCAAGCGGTTGTCCCGCACCCATTCGTAAGCATTCGCGGCTATTTCCCGGCGCCGAGAAGTGTCAGATATCAGCGAATTTAGTTTGGTTTCAAACTCTTTTTCGTATCTATAAATAAATCCGGTTTCACCTTCGACAATCGAATGTTCGTAAACAGTGGGACTGGCCAGCACCGCTACTCCCCGCGCTGCACATTCAATAAACTTTAAGTCGGATTTCGTTTCGTTAACCGGGTTGGAAACAAGCGGCAGCAAAGCTATATCGCAACTATACATGATTTCTTGATACCGTTCGTAACTGCAAAACGGTTCAAATTCTTTTTGCTGTATTTTCAAGGATTCAAAAAATTTTCGGTCGTGGATTACTTTAACTCGAATCCGGTGCTTGTGGGCGACTAAAACTCGATTGAGTGCTGCCATAATCGGCTGCCAATCTTTTTCGCGGTTGAGTGCACCAAAAAAAATTGTTACTGTCTCTTCTGTCGGATAAATTCGCGGCGGAGGTAGATAAGCTAAGTGATTGGGAAATACAGCCACATTTGGATTGTATTGGCGCAAAATTTTTGCTAGGGCTTCTGTAGAAGTTTGCACGCAGTGACAGCCGCGATAGCTGAGGTAATTATTATCTGCATATTCGCGGCGACGGATGGGATTGTCGTCAATTTCAGCTACTATTAAATAGTCTTGTTGCAGCAATTCTTTGAGTTGGGGAATGTAGGCGGGATATTGCATGATTGTCCGCTGCCAGATGAAGACTTTTTCTTCTCCCAGCAGGGGGGGAATTAACTCTGCTGTTTTCACCGCTGATACGGTGCGGACACCCGGAATTGTAGCGCTAAATTTGTCCGGTTCCAAAACTCGCACGCGATCGCACCCTGTAGGAGCCATAATGATAGTCTGAATCAGCAGTCTGCGCGCCGGTACAGTCGATTTGGTCGATCGCGCGATATAATATTCAGCACCGGTTTCCGTAGCAAAACTGCTTGATGTTAGCTCTAAAGCCTTTACCATGGGATGCAGTAATTCCTGAAAGCGGACAAAATTTTCGGTTTTGTGTCCCTTTCCTTGAAATTCATAAACCTGCAATCCGGCTTGAGCAAATAGTGATTTAATACTTTCTAGGGTAAACCAGTGCTGCATCTTGCTGTCGGGATTCTCCCACTGTCCCCGCAACAGATTGACAATTCGCCGCCAGTATTGAACGTTGGGGATTCTGGCGAGAATTTGCCCCTCTGGATTCAGCAAACCACTGTACTGCTTGAGGATATCCCAAGGGTTTTTGAGGTAGGGTAGCAAGTCGCCAAAAACCAAACAATCGACGGTTCCTGGGGCGATGTCGAGACTTTCGACGGCAATTTCTTCAATATTGGCGAACGTCACCCAGTTTAGCCGATCGACTGCAATTTTAGCTTTTTCTCGATCGCATTCAATGCCAATATACTGACAATGGGGATTGATCAGCTTGTACTGTTCGCCCGTCGAGCCCGTACCGCAGCCAATTTCAACAATGACTTTAGCATCCGGCGGTAGCAACTTCAAGAGGTCGTGGTTGACGCGATCGATCACTTTGTCTAAAATTCCTGATTAGTTGATCGTAAAATAAAACAGAGCAACCCATGCCGACAGACAACCAGCCGAAGGTTAGCATTGCGATGCCAGTATACAATGGCGATCGGCACATTTGTCAAGCACCAAATTTTCTGTTGCCAACTCTTTCTCTTCCCTCTTTTCTCTTCCTCTGCGTTCTCTGCGCCCTCTGCGGTTCATTTAATCTTATTCACCCATCCTACAATGATTGCTATATCTTAGAAAATAGTGAGCCAAATTATAATTTATTCTCAACCCATACCCTCATTTAGCGCGATTGATAAACTCCATTAATTCTGCTTTTTTCCAAAAAATCAACACAACAATTTACTGAATACATTAGAAACTATGAACCCTAATCTAGGAATTAACATCGCCGGCTACATCAACGGCGAATTTGGCATAGGAGAAGGTGTCAGAGCAAATATCAGAGCCGCAGAAGCCGCCAACATTCCCTTCAATATTCACAATTTTACCCTTAGTCCCCACCGCAAGCAAGACACCACATACCAAAATTTTAGCCAAGACAATCCCCATCCCATAAACTTAATTCAAGTCAACGCCGATGAAGTTGCAACCTTTATCAAACATATAGGTTCCAGATATTTTGAAAACAAATACAATATCGGCTTTTGGGCCTGGGAACTTCCCGCATTTCCCCCAGAATGGCAGCCCGCATTTAATCACTTTCACGAAATATGGACTTACAGCAACTATTGCGCCGAGGCAATTTCCGCAGTCTCGCCAATTCCCGTTATCAAAATCATGCCCAGTATTGCTCTCCCCGCACCTTCCCGGAACAGAGAAGCACTGGATTTACCTAAAGATAAATTTATTTTTCTGTTTGTATTCGACTTTTCCAGCCGCATCGAACGCAAAAATCCTTTAGCGGTAATTCAAGCATTTAAACACGCTTTCGGCGAAGATGACAGCGTATTGTTGATTGTCAAATCTTCTAATTCAAACAAATTTACCGCAGCTCAAGCATCCTTAAACTCAGCCATAGCACATAATTCCAATATCAAACATCTAGACGGGTATTTATCCAAAGATGAAATTAACGGTTTGCTTTACAATTGCGACTGTTATGTATCCCTGCACCGCTGCGAAGGATTTGGCTTAACAATGGCTGAAGCCATGTTTTACGGCAAACCGGTAATTGCCACCGGCTATTCATCAAATACAGAATTTATGAATGTCGGTAACAGCTATTTAGTCAAGTATAAGTTAATCCCAATTGAGAAAGATTGCGGGCCTTACAAAAAAGGCAATGTTTGGGCCCAAGCGGATGTCGAACACGCTGCTGATTCAATGCGCTACGTCTTCAACAATTATCGGGAAGCTCAACAAATTGGAGTGATAGCGGCTGAAGAAATTAAGACTTTACTCAACCCGCAAGTTACAGGGAATAAAATTAGAAAACGTCTCGAATATATTGCCGAGATTACCGATAACTTTCAAAGCATACCTCTGTCAGGAACTGCCCAAGCGAAGTCTGCCAAAATAAGGGCTAACTTGTCACTATCTCAGCAACCAAGTCAATCAAATGCAGAACTGCCAAACGGGCTGCCTAAGGTTAGTATTTGCATTCCGACATACAACGGAGAAGCATTTATTGCGGAAACAATTAAAAGTGCTTTGGCCCAAACCTACCCTAATATAGAACTGATTATATCCGATGACGGCTCGACAGACCGCACAATTGCGATCGCCCAATCATTCCAATCACAAACCTCAGTCGATTTCCGCATCATACTGCACCGCAACTACGGCTTATCACAAAACTGGAATTTTTGCATATCCCAAGCAAAAGGTCAATACATTAAATTTCTCTTTCAAGACGACTTGCTCGCACCAGAATGTATTGAAAAAATGGTCGCACTCGCCCAAAAACACCCAGAAATAGGTATGGTTTTCTCCCCGCGCGGCATCACCATAGCTGAAGAGGAATCTAACCCCATTTTGCGGAGAGCTTCCAAATCAATTAAAGATTTGCACAAAACTTGGTCGAAGTTAAAAACAATTCAACCCGGAAAAGCAATGCTAGCAGATACTAACTGCTTGAACAACCCCATCAATAAAATTGGCGAACCGAGTACCGTCTTAATTGCCGCCCGAGTATTTGAAGAAATAGGATTGTTTGATTCGGGATTGTCTCAGTATGTAGACTTAGATATGTGGTGGCGAATCATGGGCAATTATCACATTGGATTCATAGACGAAAAACTCTCGTCGCTCAGGATTCATCCCGAACAACAAACTTGGAAAAACTTCGCTGCTGGGGAAAATCATAAAGATGTAGTCAGATTTTACAAAAAACTACTAAATAGTCCTGATTACCATTTCCTGAATCAATCAATAAAAAAGAAAATTCGCCAAAAGTTGGCATTGAGAACCCAGCCAAATTTATCAGAATTGTCAGCACTGCTTGAGCAGTACAAAAAATGGCCGTCAAATCAGTCTATTCTCGCGCAACTCCGCCAATACCGCCAACAGCTAGCTGAATACTGGCTGAATTTGCCAGCGGAAAAATTAGAAAACGCTTACTCGCAAGAAGCGGGAAAATCTCATAGATTGCTACTAGATAGCAGGCTCAAAAATGAAAGTTTAACCGAGTCAGAACAACGTTTTGTCCAGCAGTTATCCTCGAAACTTGCTGAAAAAGGGGAAATTGCCGATAAAATTCAATATCCCCTCGCAGCGATGCTGTACCGCGACGCTTATCAGTTGCCGCTAGAGTATAGAAATGCAGCGATTCCCCAGTGGTTTTTTGACGACTTTCTGAAATTCTTATTTCAGTCTCCCAGTTATTTTCAACAAAAGTCGGAAATTGAAAGGTACTCTGAATATTTTCAGCAGCTTATCAACTACGTCGCTGCTAATATCGTCAGTTTTCCCGATTCAGAAGTTTGGCGTTATTTGGCGGCTTTTATTGCGAAAAATGTTAGCTTCCAAGCTTTGTATTTGAGCGAGGTAAATCTGCTTACTATATTCAGTCAGCGAGCGGATATTCTGGAATTTTATTTGAAAAATATCGGCTGTCAAGTAGACTGGAATTTTCGTCAAAGAGAACCTGAAAGAAATAAAATCCGAGCGGGCTTTTTGCTTGATAAAATTAGCGATAAATTCGAGAGTCGTGCAGCCATTTCGAGTTTTGAATATTTAGACAGAAACAAATTTGAAATTATCGTGTACCATTTCCAGGTACAAGACGAGCGACTGGAGAAGTATTGCGAAAGTTGCGCCGACAAACTGGTGCCACTGTCAGAAGATTTGCCCCAGCAAGTCCGAGAAATGCGATCGCACGATTTAGATATTCTGGTAATCTGCACCAATACTGCCGACACTTCTCAACCAAGCGCGCTGCTGTGCCTGCACCGACTAGCGCGGGTGCAAATAGCTACCAATGCGTCAGCACCCGCAACTACCGGAACCCGAAATATCGATTATTTCATTGCCGGAGATTTGACATTGCCCGCAGGTGCGGCAGCAGAGTATCGCGAAAAATTAATTACCTTAGAAGGCTCGGGATTTTGTTTCAGCTATCCTGTAGAATCAACACCTGCCAGAGTTGAACCGACTCGCAGCAGTTGGGGAGCCACTGAGGAATCCGTAGTTTTCATGTCCGGCGCTCAAGCTTTTACAATTATCCCAGAATTGAGAGAAACTTGGGCAAAAATTATTGCCGCCGTACCGAATTCTATTTTAGTTTTGTATCCCTTCCGTTCTCGCAATGAAAACTATCCGACGGTGCCTTTTTACAAACAAATTCGATCGCTCTTTGCCGAATTTGGGATTGACAAAAATCGCTTAGTTGTGATCAAAGCGCTGCCATCTCGCGCAGATTGCATAAAATGTCTGGAATTGGCTGATATATATTTAGACTCCTATCCATACAGCAGTGCCTGCTCCTTAGCAGAAGCGCTGTTAGTCGGGTTGCCTGCAGTGGTAAGCAAAGGGCAAACAACTCGCTCGCGACAATCAGCCGCAGTGCTCGAAGAACTGCTACTTCCGGAACTGGTAGCAGACAGCGAGAATTCTTATTTAGAGCTGAGTAAAGCACTGGGAACCAACCCAGAACTACGCCGGCACTACCGCGAGCGAATCCAGCAAAAAATGGCGGCAAACCCCAAGCATCTAGACAGTCGCGCTGGCTCGACCCAACTCGGAACACTCTTGGAAAGACTATTCCGAGAGTAAAGGAAGAAGGCAGTTCGGCAACGCGCAGTGTCAGGGATGTAACGGATGGATGTTGAGCGAACAAGAAAGATGGCAGAAGAAATATTTTCCCACTCTCCCACTCTCCCTCTCTCGCCTTATCCACTTACCATTCTGAGACCTGCGGGGAACCCCTCGCTAGGCAGAGCGTCAAGAAATAGACATCAATAGCGTTAGCCCGCTGACGGTCTGCTATCATCGGGGAATCGAGGGGTTAGTGGTTGTCGCTCTTTTCCTGCCACAGCTAAATTAAAAGGGAAAGCGCAAGTCAGTTGGAGATAAAAAAATGACAGGACTTTTTCAAATAGGCGATAAATTACTGCAAGCTCAGGATATGCCATCGCTCCTGAAGCGGTATCAGTTGATGCCGCAATTCTTGCGGGGTGTAATAGTAGACCAAGCGATCGCATCCTTTAGTTGCAGCGACGAAGAACGCCAATCCGCCGTCGAGAATTTTCTGGCACAACACCAACTGACAGCCCCCGAAGCCAAAGAAGCTTGGCTGCGCAGCCAAAACATGACGGAAGAAGAACTTCAAGAGATGGCCGTCAGGCCCTTGCTGATCGAAAAATTTAAGCAAGCCACTTGGAGACCTAAAGTAGATAATTATTTTTTAACCCGCAAAGCCAGCCTAGACCACGTAGTCTATTCCCTGGTACGCACCAAAAATCCAGCACTGGCAAACGAACTTTACTTTCGCATCCTCGAAGGGGAACAAACCTTTGCTGAAGTGGCCCGCGACTATTCCGAAGGGCCCGAGTCCAAGTCAGGCGGCTTGTTGGGCCCTGTACCCCTCAGCCAGCCCCACCCGGCAATCAGCAAACTTTTGTCCGTCAGCCAGCCAAATCAACTCTGGACGCCGCGTCCTCTGGCAGAATGGATGGTAATTATTCGACTAGAAAAGTTCATGCCGGCCCAGCTCGATGAATCGATGCGGCTGCACTTGATTAACGAACTCTTTGAAACCTGGCTCGCCGAACAGATATCGCAAATAGGCCCGCTACAGCCCCTCTCCTCCGTGTCTTCAATATCATGACAATCAAGCAATTTGGTCAGGGGCCCCCGGATTTATCCGTGGAGACTTGAAAAAGCGTAGCATCCTGACAAAACCCCCTGGATTCATCTGTGGATTCAATCTAAAATCTAAAATCTAAAATCTAAAATTGGATGACTTCTTCCGCTGTTTCCCTCTCCCAAATTCAGGATTTCCTAGCTCAAACACCTCCCTTTGACCGACTGTCAGAGACGGCTCTGTCAGCCTTGGTGGCTAAATGCCAACTCCTCGGCTACCGGACGGGGCAACCCCTGTTTGAACGGGAAAAAATGCCGACTCAGGTGGCAATTATCTATCAAGGCCAGGCCCGGCTGCTGGGCTTTGACCAGCGCTCGCAGCGCCACGTAAGTTTGCGCTTGGTGCAGTCGAAGGAAATTCTCGGCTGGGCTGGCTTGCTCAGGGGAGTTCCCTGCGAGACGGCGATTGCCTCTACAGATGTGATCGCGATCGTCCTACCTGCCGAAGATTTCTTGAGTGTACTGGAAAAACAGCCGACCTTTGGAGAAGCCTTTCGCGAACACTGTTCCTTGAGCGAAGTATTTGAACTGTTGAGCCTGGAGTTGCAGCGCCAAGCCGACGGCACTTCCAATCTCAAGGAACTCACCCTGCAAGCTTGGCAAGACGCGACAGTTGTCAACGTCCCAAACGGCAACAAAAAAACTCAAGACCTAGCCAAAGAGCTAGATGCAGATCGAATTTGGCTCGTCAGCAGCGGCGTCTTGGGCGATTTTCCCACCGGCAGCCGCTTCTCTGTGGAAAACGCAGCCAAATCCTTAAAAGTAGAAGGTCGCCTCGGCGCGCGATTGGTCGGCTTCCGGGAACCCCCAGAACCCCAACCCGAGACAGACCCATTAAATGTCACGACAGATATAGTAGACCCTGGGCAGAATCCGCCCGGAAAATTGATCGAGATTCTACCGGGCCCAGACCGTCCCCCAGAACCAGTAAGCGGCCAAACAAAGGATGCGGCGAGATACCCAGTTTTCCGCGCCAAAGGGCAGATTGACAGTCCGCTAGCTTGCTTCCAAATGTTGAGCAAGTATTTCGGTCTCAAGTTTCGTCGAGATATCATCCGCAAAGTTCTAGAAAATCAGTTAAAAACCGCTGGTTCGATCAGTATGCAAGCCTGCGGGGCGATCGCCCAAAGCATCGGCCTCACGCCTCAATTGGCGCAAGTGCCAGCAGAAGCCATCAACCGCATCAAAGCCCCCGTAATGATTAAATGGCAAGATAGTTTTGCCATTATTTACAGCATCACCGAGCAAGAATTGGTGATGGCAACCCCGGAACAGGGGCTGATGCGGAAGCGGATACCTCAATTTAAAGAAATCTGGGGAGAATCAGGAGAAGTCCTGCTGCTGCAAGCTCCGCAAGTCGAACAAAAAGAGCAGTTCAGCTTCTGGTGGTTTGTACCGGCGCTGATGGAACACAAGACAGTGTTTTTTGAGGTGTTGCTCGCTTCGTTTTTTGTACAGTTATTTGGTCTGGCCAACCCATTAATCAGCCAAGTAATTATTGATAAAGTATTAGGTCAGCGCAGCATTGACACCTTGGATATTTTGGGGGCATTTCTGTTAGGTGTTGCCCTGTTTGAAGGACTGCTCAACGGATTGCGTACCTTTTTGTTTATAGATACCTCAAACCGCATCGATGTCAAATTGAGTGCGGAGGTAATCGACCACTTGCTCCGGCTGCCCCAGAATTACTTTGACAACCGGCGCGTGGGAGATTTGGTCTACAAATTCAGCATGATGGGCCAGATTCGGGAATTCATGACGAGTACAGCTCTGACAGTGGTTCTCGATGCGGTATTTTCGGTGGTTTATGTCGCCGTTATGCTCTCTTACAGCGTGCAGCTAACGTTTGTATCTTTGGCAGTGGTACCGATACTGGGGCTGATGATTGTTCTAATCAATCCGCTGGTGCTGCGCCTGATCAAACAGAGAAATATGCGTTTTGCTGACTCTCAATCTTATCTAGTGGAAGTAGTCAGCGGGATTCAAACTGTTAAGGCTCAAAATATTGAATTGAAATCCCGCTGGGAGTGGTCGAGCCGCTACGCAAAATACATTACAGCCAGTTTTAAAACAATTATCACGGGAACTACCGCAGGTACGATTAGCGCCTTTTTAAACCAGGTGGGTAACTTGGCTCAGTTGTGGGTGGGAGCTTATTTGGTACTGGGAAATGAGATTACTTTGGGTCAGTTGATTGCTTTCCGAATTATTTCCGGGAACGTGACTGGTTCGCTGCTGCGTTTTGTGAGTGTGTGGCAGAGTTTCCAAGAAGTCTCGATGTCGATCGATATGCTCAAGGATGTGGTCGATACGCCGACGGAAACCAGCGATGAAGACCGCAGCAATATCCCGCTGCCGGCAATTCAAGGGCAGGTTACCTATGAGGAGGTTTCCTTCCGATTCCTGGAAAGCGGCCCACTGCAATTGGCGAATGTGAATTTGGAATTTCCCGCTGGCAGTTTTGTGGGAATTGTGGGGGGAAGCGGTTCCGGTAAAAGTACGGCGATGAAGCTGTTGCAGCGTCTTTATCCGCCGCTGTCGGGCCGGATTTTTATTGACGGCTATGACATTTCTAAGGTGGAACTTTACTCGCTCCGCAGCCAACTAGGGGTGGTATTGCAAGATACTTTGCTGTTTAACTGTACTGTGCAGGAAAATATTGCTCTGAGCAATCCCGATGCGAGTACGGATGAGATTGTGCGAGCTGCAAAATTAGCGGTAGCTCACGATTTTATTATGGGCTTGCCTGCTGGGTACAATACGGTGGTGGGAGAGCGGGGTGCGTCGCTTTCTGGGGGTCAAAGGCAGCGTTTGGCGATCGCCCGGACGATTTTGCAAAACCCGAAACTGCTGATTTTGGACGAAGCTACAAGCGCCCTCGACTACCATTCCGAACGCCAAGTTTGCAATAATTTAGCAGAAGCTTTCGCCGGTCGCACGGTGTTTTTCATTACTCACCGCCTGACTACAATCCAAAACGCCGACATAATTATTATGATGGATCAAGGTTCTGTAGTCGAACGGGGAACTCATAAAGAATTAATGGCTCTTAAAGGGCGTTACTACTGCCTATTCCAACAACAAGAGTCATCGAATACCTGATATCTAACCACTCACAACTGATAAGTAACAATTAACAACAGATAACTAACAAATGGCCATGAAATCGGTAATACTTTCTGAGCAACCAGTCATTCTCGAAAAACCAGCGATTTGGTCGCACTTGTTTTTGTGGATGATCATGCTGATGACCACTTCTGGTGTAATTTGGGCTTATTTTGCTAGCGTAGAGCAAGCTGTCCCCGCTGTCGGCCAATTAGAACTCAAAGATGGTGCTAGAGACATCCAAGCCCCTGCTACGGGCGCTGTGGTGAGACTTCACGTTGAAAATGGCGATCGGGTGGAAAAAAACCAGCCTCTGCTCACATTCAACCCCCTTGCACCCAGTGCAGATTTAACATCGATCCAGAAAACTAAAGAAGCTCTGGAAAAGGAAAATAAATTTTACGAAGATGTTGTCAACGGCAAAATTCAAGGCGCTATTCCTTCTAACCTAGAATCAACAATTAAGGACAGACAGAGCCTCACGGCACAAAATCAAGTGCTGCAAGCTTTGATTGACGAACTGTACCTCAATCGGGGAGCTAGCGGAAGTTTTGATGCAGCCCAGCAAGGACTTTATGTTAATTATCGATCGGAATTTCTGTCTCGCGTCGCCGCAGCTCAAGGCCAAGTTCAGGAGTTGGAAAAACAACTGAAGCAAGCTCAGGATGCTGAGAAAGCTGCCGCCGATCAAATGACAGTGGCACAGCAACAATTGGGTTTTGCCCAAAACCAATTAAATTATGCTCAGCAGCAGTTAAGTTCTTCGCAAGAGCAAGTAAAATCAGCCTTGGCTCAGAAAGATTTGGCCGAAGAACAGTTGACGAAATCCCAACAAGTATTGAAGTCGAATCAAGGCATTTTGGGGAGACTAGGCCCCCTGGTGGAGGAAGGAGCCATCGCTGAACTGCAAAGAGAACGTCAAGAACAAGATGTTTTCAAAGGTCAAAGCGACGTTCTCAAACAGCAAGATCAAATTAAGCAGCGCGAAGGTGAAATCAACGCCCGCAAAGGCGAAATTAACACGCGCCGAGGTGAGATAAATACGCGCCGCGGTGAAATTAACGCGCGTCAAGGTGATATCCAAAAAATTAGTGCTGACATACAGCGCCAGCAAGGAGAGCAAGCCCGCATTCAGGAGTCCATCGCCCGCGCCGAAGAACAGTTGAAAAACACCAAGGATTCCTGGGCGAAAGAACTTTATACCAAAATTGCTGAAAACCAGAAACAAATTGCCAGCAGCGATTCTCAGCTAAGCCGCTTCAAAGTCGAAAACTTGAAAAAGCTCTCCGAAGTGAACGCTCAGCTAGAAAAGGCTCAACAAAACCGCGACACTCAAGTGATGAAGTCTCCGGTATCTGGCGTTATCTTCGATTTGAAACCTTCTACGAAGGAGAAAGCTAAGTTGGATATGGCGAAAGATCCGATATGCCAATCCATTATTAATACGGTGCTGAAACCGGGCGAACCGCGCCCAAAACGCTGCGAAGAAGCTTATTACGAAGCGCAGCAAACTGAAAAGCTACTCAAGGTTTTGGATGACGAAAACGGTCTGGAAGCAGTTGTTTACCTGGAAAACAGCAATGTGGCTCTGGTATTGGATGCTTTGAGACAGAAGCGGGAAAAATTGGAGCCGTATCACGGCAAACAATTAGACGGAGAAAAGGTTGACTGCGAACAAGGTAAAAGTTGCGTTTGCCCTGAGAAGGAAGTTAACAGGGAGAAACTGGGTTTGACGAAATACCAATGCGTGCCTGTGGAAGTGAATGTTGAAGCTTTCCCGGCGATGGAGTTTGGTACTGCTGAGGGTGAAGTGAAAGAGATTAGCAGCGATGCTGAGCCTCCTACTGAACTGCGGAAATACTACGCTTTCAAAACTAAAATTAAGCTCAAGAATCAGAAGTTTGTTTTGAACAAGGGCAAGGCAAATCAAGTTGAGGTGAATTTGCAGTCGGGAATGTCCGTGAGTTCTAATATCAATATCGGCAAGCGGACTGTTTTGCAGATGTTTATCAACCGATTTACTGGCAAATTGGATACGTTCAAGACTGTTAAGTAGCGAACAGTTGACGGTTGACTGTTGACCGTTGACCGTTGACTGTCAGTCGAAAAGCTGATGATATCATGTCCGGTCGAGCGACCGCGATTTTTGTAGGGGCGGGTTCAGCAAGAATACCTGCGAATAATTGACAATATCAAAAACCCGCCCCGACCGGGATATTATGGTTAATCGTGAGGACATGATATGACTAGATTTTACAATTCCGATGCTACCGGATTTGATATTAATGAAAAAAATCATATTATTTACTTTATATCTAATTCCTGTCCTCTTATTAATCGGATTTGTAGCGAATTTTAGCGTTAACGTTCCCGTTGATGACGAGTGGAGGTTAGCGAGTCTTTTTGAGAAAATAGCTGCGGGAAATGTAACTTTTAACGATTTTTGGGCTTTGCACAGCAACCACCGGATAGTTTTCCCGAAAATAATTATTGCAGTGCTGGCTTTTGCTTCCAGATGGAATATTAATTATCAGTTGTGTCTCAGCATAGGTTTGGCTGCGATAACTTTTATGGCTATGTACAAGTTATCCTCAATGCAAGTTAAGAATGTTGGGGATGATTTATGGCATTTAGCTAATATTTTAACTTGTATTTTGGTTTTCTCTCTAGTTCAGCACGAAAACTGGCTTTGGGGATTTCAATTAGCGTGGTTTATCGTAAATTTGTGTTTTGTAGCTGCGGTTTATGCGTTGGTTTCAAATCACAAATTATTGCCGAATATTAGAATCTCTATTGCTGCTGTATTCTGCTTTGTTGCGAGTTTTTCGCTGGCTCAAGGCTTGCTGTCTTGGTTGGCTGCGATTCCGGCTGTGGTGGCTTTGGAGGGAAATGCAGCGCAGAAAAGAAAAAGAGCGATCGCATGGATGCTGCTGTTTGTGGCAACTTGTGCTGTTTACTCCATAGATTATCATCCTAGCCGGAAAGCAAGTATTATTTCATTGTTGAATAAGCCGCTTGTGGTGATTGATTACTTTTTAAGTTTGCTGGGTTCGCCCATTGTGCGATCGCCTGGAATTTCAGCATTAGTTGGATTGCTAATATTTGCAAGTTTCTTATTTTTGGTATTCTATTTCTTTGTCATTGGGAACCCTGCGAAGCAATCTCCAGCCCCTGCGATTGCTTCGTTCCTCGCAATGACAGATAGGAATGATATTGCTGAAAGCTATAGCAATCCCAACTCTGTTATGAACGTGGTTCAGGCTGCGAAGCTGGACGGGCAAGATGCCCATCCCACAATTCATTTAGGATTACGGCAAGATACTCATTCCAAAATTGATTTAGGAGTGCAATATCAGGCTTTACCTTGGCTGTCAATAGGTTTATTTTCGGTTTTATCGGCTCTGTTTATTACTGCTGGGAGGGCGGAATTTGGGGCGATTCAGGCGATCGAATCGTCGAGATATACGACTAATTCGATTTTGCTCTTAATTGCTGTGGTTCAGCTATGGCAATTGTTTTTACGAGGTAATTATCAAGAAACAAAAGTAACGTTAAAGAGTAATTATAAATTTATTTATCGGGTAGTGGCTGGGCTGTTAATTGGTATAATTATTGTTAACTCTCAGCAGGCGATCGCCCAATCTCGCTCGGCACTTCCTTACAAGCAAGGCGCTCAAGATTGTTTGCAGTTAATTAACTATCTGCAACCGTCTGATTTTTTTGATAATTCGCCGGAAAGCTGTTTGAGGGTGCTGAGCAAAAAAACTTGGCTGGTGAGAGAAGGCGCGGCAATTATCGACAAAATAGGTTGGATAAAGTTCGCAAAAAATGTAGAGTTTATTTCTAATACCGAGAAAGTTTACGGTTATTTAGACAAACCTCAAACCAGCGATAAATCGGTGACTGTCAAGAAAAATGCTGCTGTCAAGGCTGCCGGTTGGGCGGTTTTGCCAGGAAATTTGAAACAACCAAATATTGTACTGCTATCTGTCGGCGATAAACAATCTTTTTTTGCTAACGCTTATGTAAATTTGGACAGTCCCGACATCGCTAAGAGTTTAAAATCTGAGTTGTACAACAATGCAAGGTGGGCTGTTGATTTGTCGGATAATAATTTGCCGATCGCCCAAACCGAAATTAAAGCTTGGGTGTATAATCCTCTTGACAACCAGTTTGTCCAGTTGCGCGGAGGATGAGGAGTGAAAATTTCTGTGATTATACCAGCTCACAATGAGGAGGGCTGTTTGTACGGTACTGTGCGGGCGATCGCCCAGACGCTCGATTTAGAAGGCATTCCGCACGAAATTTTGATTGTGAATGACAATAGTGTCGATCGAACTATTGATATTTGCCAGGAGTTGTCAGAGACTTTTCCCACAGTTAGATACATCAACAATCAACCTCCGAACGGTTTCGGATTTGCGGTGCGACGGGGATTGGCCGAATTTGAGGGAGATGCTGTGGCAATTGTGATGGCGGATGCTTCCGACGATCCGATAGATTTGGTAGCAGGATACCGCAAGTTGCAAGAAGGATATGATTGCGTTTTCGGTTCCCGCTTTATCAAAGGCGGCTTTGTGGTTGATTATCCAATTCACAAGTTAGCAATTAACCGCTTGGCAAATTGGTTTGTCAAAACTATTTTTGGCTTGCGCTACAGCGATGTCACCAATGCTTTTAAAATTTACCGCAGAGAAGTGATTGAAGGCGTGCAACCGATTTTGAGCCATCATTTTAATTTGACAGTAGAACTGCCTTTAAAAGCAATTGTCCGGGGTTTTTCCTATACGGTGATTCCTTTGAGGTGGTACAATCGGACTGCTGGGATTTCTAAGCTGAAAATCAAAGAGATGGGCAGCCGGTATTTGTTTATTGTCTTGTATGTCTGGCTCGAAAAACATCTCTCTCGCGGCGACTACCACCGGACTAGAAAGATAGCAAAATTAAAAGTGAATGCCTGATAGAATTTTAATTGTGGGCGGGGCGGGTTTCATCGGCAGTTGTTTGGCAATTGGCCTGAAGAAACTGCACCCGGAATGGCAAATAATTTGTTTAGATAACCTGCGTCGCCGGGGTTCGGAATTGAATCTGCCTCGGCTTAAAAGTTGCGGGATTCAGTTTGTTTACGGGGATATTCGCACAGCGGCAGATTTAGATCCAGTTGCACTGAATGCTGACTGCATTATAGATTGTGCTGCGGAGCCTTCTGTGCTGGCTGGTTTTAGTTCGCCACAGTACGTTTTGCAGACGAATTTACTGGGCACTGTAAATGTTTTGGAGTTGGCGAGACAAACGGGTGCTAGTTTGCTGTTTTTGTCTACGAGTCGGGTTTATCCGATCGCCAGTGTGAAATCGGTTAAGCTGTTAGAGTTGCCGAATAGATTTGCGATCGCCCCCGAGCAAACTTTACCCGGTATATCCGAGTTGGGCATATCAGAAGACTTCCCATTAAAAGGACACCGTTCGCTTTACGGAGCAACTAAATTAGCTTCGGAATTGCTGATTGAGGAATATAGGGAAGCATACAATGTGCCGGCTATTATTAACCGCTGCGGGTTAATTACGGGTGCTTGGCAAATGGGTAAAGTAGATCAGGGAGTTTGCGGTTTGTGGGTGGCCGCTCACTATTTTCAAAAGTCGCTGAATTATATCGGTTTTGGCGGCAGCGGGAAGCAGGTTAGGGATTTGCTGCACGTTGAAGATTTGTTGAGGTTAGTTAATTATCAATTAGAACATTTTGCTGAATTTGACGGTGAAGTTTTTAATGTTGGCGGCGGTTTGAGCAACAGTCTTTCTTTGCTTGAGACAACTGATTTGTGCCAAAAAATTACCGGGAAATCGATTTCAATTAATCCTGTTCTGGAGGAACGCGCGGGGGATATTCCGATTTTTATTACTGATTCTTCTAGGGTGATGGAGCGCACAGGATGGCGGCCTGTTATTGGGCCGGAAGCGGCTTTGCAGGATATTTATGATTGGATTGCTGCTAATGAGGTGGTTTTAAGTTCGATTTTGTAGGGATTTTTTAACCGCAGATGCAGGCGGATGTGTTGTGCAATTTGGTAATCAAACCATTTCTTCTGCGGTAGAGAAACGGCTTTTGGAGTGTCCGGTATTAGGACACGGCAATGCCTTTTCCCTACATAAATTTATACATAACCCTATTTTTTAAATCGGACGAGAGCGAATTATATCTCAATTGTTGCCCGATTAAAACATGAGGAATGACCGCTCGCAGATATTAAACGCGATTCAGCATTCATCCCCAAACTTCTGTCAAATCTAAGACAAACCCAGGCAAAACATCTTCACCGGACAAACTAATAGGATTTTCCAAGACTTCTACATCTTGACTTTGCCTGTAAATCTCCACCTTTTTGTTTTTCCGATCTATCAACCAACCCAAACGAGCGCCATTGTTCATATACTCTTTCATCTTGGCTCGCAGCGGTTCCATGTTGTCAGTTTTAGAACGGAGTTCTACCACAAAATCAGGACACAAGGGAATAAAACTTTCTTTTTGTTTTGGGGTGAGCTCATCCCACCTTTCTAGACGCACCCAAGCAGCATCGGGAGAGCGATCGGCTCCATTGGGTAAGTGAAAACCAGTAGAAGAGTTAAACGCTTTACCTAGTTTAGTTTGACGGTTCCACAACCAAAGTTGTCCTTCTATATCGAGATTTCTGTATCCTGTTTCGCCTCCGGTTGGTGGATTCACGATTAACTCTCCTTGTGCTGTTCTTTCTAATTGTAATTCTCGGTTGGCGATCGCCAATTCAACGAATTGCTCGCGGGTCACGGTGAGTGTTAGTGTCGGCGGAATATTCACAGCAATGGCGCGGGATGTTTGTGTCATCATTTTTTTCCTAAAATTGATGCTTTTTTAGCAAATTTATCCTGATTTTGCCCAGCCCAAACTACAGGAATACTTGCAATTTTTATTATAACAATTGAAATGCTCTAGGGGCGGCGATCGCTTTCCCCGATCGTTAATTGTTTGGTTTCGATGCTTTGACAAACATTTGCCCTCCCAAAAACCGCCACAACAAAGGCAATTTTAAGTAAACTTTTAACAGCAAAGGCGAGGCAGGTCTGCCTTTAGTCGAAAACGGTAAAAATCTCGGTATAATTAAGTCGATTTCAAACCCGACTGTTTGTAAAAGCTCTTGCAGGGATAAGTGGGTAATCGGTAATTGATGGTCAATAAAATCGTAATATTCTTTGAATGAGTATTTGAAATTCGGCTGGATGAGCAAGAGAGAACCCCCGGGATTGAGAGCATCAAAACAAAAGGAAATAATTTGGATTAGTTCTTCTTTGCTGCTGAGATGTTCAAAAAAGTTAGAGATAAAAATGCGATCAAAATGTTCTGTAAAAGCTAGGTTATCACCCAAACTTAAAACATCAAAATTCAGCACTTTGACATCAGGATTGGCAAATAACTTGGAATCGGGATTGAGGTCGATTAAATATTTTTTTGCAGCCACAACTTGATTTATAAATTCGCAGTAACCGCCGCCAATATCTAAAACCGCTGATTCTGGAGGAACATAAATTTGTAAAAATTCGTCAATTAAAACTTTCCAGAGTGCCACCTTGGCTTGCAGTTGTCGGGAATCAAATCGATTGGCGTACAATTTTTTGAGATATGCGTCGGCTTTCATAGTAAAATAGCAGAGACTGAGTATGAGTTTATCACTTTCACAGCTAACTATGAATGTTATATCTACCGAAATACCGGACGTTCTGATAATTGAGCCGAAAATTTTCGGAGACGATCGCGGTTTCTTTTTTGAGAGTTTCAATCACAAAGCTTTTGTCGAAAAAACAGGCGTGACGGCAGAATTTGTTCAAGACAATCATTCCAAATCTTCTAAAAATGTGCTGCGCGGTTTGCACTACCAAATGCAGCAGCCTCAAGGGAAATTGCTGCGGGTAGTTGCTGGCGAAATCTTTGATGTAGCGGTGGATATTAGAAAAAATTCGCCGACTTTTGGGCAGTGGGTGGGCTGTTTGCTGAGTTCAGAAAATAAGCAGCAACTTTGGGTTCCGGCGGGATTTGCACACGGTTTTTTAGTAGTATCAGAAATTGCTGAAGTTTTGTACAAAACAACAGACTACTATGCACCGGGACACGAGCGGTGTATCCTGTGGAATGACCCCGATTTGGCGATCGACTGGCCGCTAGATGGTGCCCAACCAATCTTATCAGCTAAAGACAAAGCTGGACAAACGTTGAAAAGAGCTCAAGTGTTTTGATCATGAAAATTTTACTCGCAGGCGGCAGCGGACAGCTAGCTCAAGAATTGCAGCCGATTTTATTATCTTCGGGAGAGGTTATTGCGCTCGATCGCACTGGCCTCGATTTATCACAACCCGAAACCATCCGTCAGGCAATGGCTGAAATTCAACCTGATTTAGTCGTCAATTCGGGTGCTTACACTGGGGTAGACAAAGCGGAAAGCGAACCAGAATTAGCACACGCAGTCAACGGTATTGCCCCGGGAATTTTTGCAGAAGAATGCGAAAAACAGGGAGCAAGTTTGATTCACTTTTCTACTGATTATGTATTTGACGGCAGCCACGGTTCTGCTTATCTGGAAACAGATTCTACGAATCCACTGGGAACTTACGGCAAGTCTAAATTAGCAGGCGAGGAAGCAATTCGGAAAACGGGAAACCGACATATTATTATTAGAACCTCGTGGGTTTACGGCAACGGTGGCAAAGGCAACTTTGTCAAAACCATGTTGAGGTTGGGAAAGGAAAGGGAAGAAATTCGAGTAGTAGCCGATCAGATCGGAAGTCCTACTTGGACTGGGGATTTAGCGGAGGCAATTTCGCAAATTATTCCTCTCCTTGGGTCAGAAACTTTTGGTACTTACCAATACACTAATAGCGGTGTTTGTAGTTGGTACGATTTTGCGATCGCCATTTTTGAGGAAGCAGCACAACTCGGCTTACCTCTAAAAGTTCAGCGCGTAATTCCCATCACCACCGCCGAATATCCAACACCCGCAAAACGTCCCGCTTTTTCTGTCCTCTCTACAGTCAAAATATCAGCACTTCTGGGTACGCATCCTCCCCACTGGCGGCAAGGACTCAGAAAAATGCTGGCAAGAGAAGTCAGTCGATTTTAGATTTTAGATTTTAGATTTTAGATTTACTTGCAGCATTGAATCTGGGAGTTTGAACTTTAGTCTAAAATTTAGGGATTCAGGACAATAGGACTTACCCACAGGTGGCCAGAAACCGGGTTTT
Source organism: Microcoleus sp. F10-B2 (assembly GCF_036704965.1). NCBI lineage: Bacteria > Bacillati > Cyanobacteriota > Cyanophyceae > Oscillatoriales > Microcoleaceae > Microcoleus > Microcoleus sp. F10-B2. The sequence continues at coordinate 132,097 of NZ_JAUBTB010000004.1, forward strand.
TTACGAAAATCCTTCGCTGTAGCCTAGAGATTAAATAAAAAACCCGGTTTCTTTGTCGGGAGTGCGTTGCTAAACCTGCCCCATTAATTAAAAATACCCATGTCTGAACCCATGAAAGTCAAGCAACAATATGTTTTAATTGCCGCATCAGTTCTCGGCATTCTAATACCAGCGTCATATATTTTGTACTTGATATCGCAAGCGGGAGACTTGTCTAATTTTGATTATTGGTGGATGACGTGGAATTTTTATTCAGTAGAAGGTTTCGCTACAAATCCTTTTAATTGGATATTTCGGGCGAACGAGCATTTTGTCTTGATTCCCGCAATTATTTATGGATTGAATATAGCTGTTACCCAAGGTTCAAATATTGGTTTATGTTTAGTGGCCTGGTTCTTGGCTTGGATTCAGTGCCACGTATTAATTGCTCTGCTGCCGTTAAATTTGAGGCGTTTTCCCCTGCAATTTATCTCCCTACTCCTTTGCATTTCAATTTTTAATTTTACTCCGGCGGCTGCTCACAATTGGATGCGGGGATTCAGCGGTGTTCACTGGATAATTGCTAATTTATTTGTGATTTGTTCGATATTTTGTTTGCAATCCTATGTGACAGTTTTGTTAAATAAAAGGGAGGCAGAGCCTCCTGATCTTCATTCCCAGGCAGAGCCTGGTAACGAGTTTGTAGGGGCTGCGCCCCCCCATTTACAAAATAAGTGGGTAATTGGCAGCATTGTTTTTGGCGTTTTAGGCTGTATTAGTTACAGCACTCCTTTAGCTTTGTGGCCGATATTGTGTGCGGTGGCTGTTGTGCTGCGGTTTCCTCGGCGAATAACTTATTTGTATTTCATTGCTTCGATTGCAGTGATTGGGATTTATTTTTTAACTTATAAAACTCCCTCTCATCACCCTTCTTTAACTAAAATTAACCCGATCAAAACTCTCGAATATATTCCCACTTATCTCGGCGGAATTTTTAGCGAAAATATTATTGTTGCTTCAATTATTGGTATAATTGGTTTGATGGCAGCGACTGGTTTTGTGGGTTATTGGCTATTTGTAAAAAAGGTTGATCGCCCGGATTGGCTGCCTTGGCTATCAATCCAACTTTACACGCTGCAAACGGCGTTAATGGCCGCGGTTAGTCGATCGGGATTTGGCGTCGAACAGGCCACCGCTTCCCGCTACGCCACACTCCCAGCCTTGTTTTGGATGAGCACAATTGTCCTTACAGTATTGTGGGTGCGCGAGTGGCAGCCAACACCGAGAATTCAAGGGCGTTGGCTGACACCCCTGTTTGCAGTCGCCACAGTTGCGATTATTTTAATGTACGGGGTGGGAGGCGAAACTGCAATGGCGATCGCCCACAGAGCAACCTATCAACCGTTAGTAGCATTATCACTGCAATTAGGCATCACCGACGTAACCCTAATTAAAGACCGCGTAGGCAACAAACCCGCCGCTTTTGTCGGATTAATTGACGCCTTAAAAACTAACAACTTAGTGCCATTTAACAAAGATATCAAACAGCACAATTTCTGTGCAGCATTAGACACAAAAATCGACCCAAATTTACTGTCAGCACCCAAAGACGGAGTACCCGGATATTTTGATACAGTAACTAAACTCGCACCCGCCGCCTCCAGAGTAATTGGCTGGGTAGGAAACCCCGAAAACAATGTAAAATGTATTACCATTCTCAACCAAGAAAATGTCGTTCGAGGTTTTGCCATGTCAGGATTTCCCCGCCCAGATTTAGTTGAATTATTTGGCCCTTCCTACGAATTCGCAGCTTGGAGAGGATACATTCAAACATCACCAACAGATAAATTATTGACAGCCTATGCCTCCTTTAAAAACCGCGAAGGTTGGGTAGCCTTGCGAAACTCCCAAGTTATCGATAAAAACTAAAAAACCTCTCTTTCTCCTCCTCTGCGCCCTCTGCGCCCTCTGCGGTTAATAAAAAAAAATCTCATTGACAACACAAATGAAATAGAATATCCCTATGCCAAAACAACTCAGCTTCGTAATCCCAGTTCACAACGAAGAAGCTACCCTAAAATTGCTGTTTGACAAAATCCAACTTGTCATGTTTCAAACAGAAATTGACAGTTACGAAGTCATTTTCATAGATGACGGTAGCCGCGATTATTCGTGGCAAGAAATCACAGATTTAGCTAGCCAACATCCCAAACTAATTAAAGCGATTAAACTGCGCCGGAACTTTGGCAAATCCGCCGCACTTTCAGCAGGATTTCGCAATGCAGCAGGGACAATTATCTTTACTCTCGATGCCGATTTGCAGGACGACCCCGCTGAGATTCCCAAATTTTTACATCATTTAGAATCGGGATTTGATTTAGTTTCCGGTTGGCGAAAACAGCGGAACGACCCGCTTTCTAAAACTTTACCTTCCCGACTGTTTAATGCCGTTGCGTGTTTGCTGACAGGGGTGCAAATGCACGATATGAATTGCGGTTTTAAAGCTTATCGCAGGGAAGTTTTGCAGTCGATTAAATTGTACGGGGAATTGCACCGCTATATTCCGGCTTTAGCAAACAATTTAGGGTTTAAAATTGGCGAAGTAGTTGTCGAACATCATCCGCGCAAGCACGGAAAATCGAATTATGGCTGGGAACGTTATGCGCGGGGATTTATTGATTTGTTGACGGTGTTAGCCACGACGCAGTATTTGCACAAACCGGGTCATTTGTTTGGCGGTTTGGGATTGTGTTTTGGCTTGGTGGGAACTGTTTCGCTGAGTTATTTGATAGTTATTTGGTTTCTGAATTTGGCGGGGATGAATTTTGGGCCGATCGGGAATCGACCTTTGTTATTTTTTGGGATTTTGTGTACAATTCTGTCGGTGCAGTTGATTTCTTTGGGGATTTTGGCTGAGTTGATGGCGCGGAATGTGGATGCTGATTATGTGGACAAGCAAATTAGCGAAATTATTGATGATTCGGGTTTTGATATTTAACCGCAGATTGAGGCAGATTAACGCAGATTAACGCTGATAAATCGGCGATTGAAATCGTTTGTAGACAAGCAAAGTCTACCTCTGTAGACTAAGATAAAAGTCTGATTTGGATTTAACAATTTTTACATATTACCTAATTTTATACAGTATCCATTTGCCTTGTTTGTCGGCGATTTCCCCTTGAATATTTGGATGCCAATCAGTACGAGTCAGGATATAATCGGCATGATATTTTTTGGCTACTTTGACTAAATCCGCACTGCTGCGGCGGATGAAAAATTCATTTCCTCCCCAAATCATTTGCGGGTTTAAGGGAACTCCTAAAACAGTTTCCATGCGATTTTGCCACTCTTTGATGCCTTTTTCGGTAAAGGGGAAGTTTTTGAAGTTGACGACAATCGCTCTTTCGGAGAAAAACTGGAAGCTGGTAACTGAGGGTGGAATTAATACGAGTGAATCGCGGCTGCTAATTTGGGAAAATCTCACCGCTAATCTGCTTAAGTCGTCCCTGGGAACGGCATTGATATTAATTCTTGTTTGAAATACATTTAATATAGGTTTGGGCAGAATTCCTGCTACTCCAAAAACTAAGGTGGCGGTAGTTATTAAGGCTAATGTGTGAGTTACAGTCTGTTTGATAGATGTAGCTAAGGATGTTTTTTCTAAAATGAATGGGAAGGCGAGGATTGAGAAAAAAACTGGGATGCTAATTATTCGATCGCCCATTATTTCCCATGAATCAGTCACCGGATATATCAAGCTGAAAATTACCGTTCCTATTGCTAAAATCCACAACAATATATTATATCGTTTGGGAAATGTGTATTTTTTTGTCTGCCAAACTGATAGTCCTAGGAAAATAATACCCCTAAAAGGTAAAGTTAGTACAACTAACAGCAACAAGCTAATAGCTATTCTTTTTTCTCGGTAAAGTATATCAATTGTCAAACAAACAGCAATAAATATGATTAATTGAGCAAAAGGTACGGTTCTAGCTAACTGTAGTTTGGCGATAAAAGCCAAAGGGTAAATTTCGACAAATATGTAATTTAGAAACAGGGCAAAAATTGAGGTGCCAACAATCACATAAAAATTAACCTTGTCTTCTTTTCGCAATAATTCGGCATTTTTAATGCACAGCAAGCCACCGATTATGAAACATATAAAGTTGAACCAATTCCCGAAATCCCAATTTGACGGGAGGATGTGGTGGGGGTTTCGTACTTTGGCGTGAATGTAGACAAACTCGGCGTTGTCGATAGTATGAGTGCTGGTAGTACCTGTTAATAACATCGGTACGTAAACGATACTTGCCATTGCGGCTAAAAGTGCGATCGCCAAAATCAATGTTTTGAACTTCCGCTGTCTTACAGATTCAATAAATAAAACGGGAACCATCATCAATCCCGGCAACAAACCAACTAAAAATTGCAGCAGACAAGCCAGTCCAAAAAAGAAATATCCCGTCAGCCATTTCTGGCGCAAACTAAAGTAAATTCCCCAGATTGCGAAGGCCATAGCGAAGGTACTGGGTACTGATTTGGTGGAAAATATCAGCGTGTTGCCAACATCTGTAAATGAAGCGGCTATACATAAAAATGTCATCGCTGCTGCGGGCAGTTTTGAATTAGTATAAATATTGATAATTGCGTAGCAAGCTAGGATAAATGAAGCGAAGGCTAAGAATTGATATATAAAATGCGCTAGAGGAATGCTTGTTCCTAAGTTTGCGAGCAAATAGATAATATAATAATAGTAATATCTCGGATTAAACTTAACCATTTCCTGAACGTAATAATCATTTTTGTAGAGTTCAGGATTTAACATAAATTGAATGGGTGGCACTTCGGGAAAATTGCCTCCAATGGGGAAAATATAGCCAGCGGCCATCAGGGAGCCGATGATGACAAAAGTATATAGAGATAGATTAAAATAGTTGTGGGATTTTTGATATTTCTGCATTATACCTCTTGCAATCATTCCCAAATCATCTTCAAATACATCTGCGTCTATCTGTGTTTATCTGCTTTACATCTGCGGTTTCTGTATCAATTAATGATTTAGGCAATCTTGTCTTATTTACGGTTCAATTTACCTACTGACAGCTAAATTGTTAATCTCCAGTTGGCATTGGTTTGTTAAATCCTGTTTGCTGTTACTCAATACCTCAAGCAGCAGATAAATCGGATTTTTGCCCTCAACTAATAGATTTAAGCCGATCGCACTTTTTTGACTGTAAGCCATCTCTGCTGAGTCTACTAATTTACCTTGCTTGTCCCACAAAGTCAAGCGCAGGACAACTCCCGGACATTGTTGGTTCGGTAAATTGAGTTTGCCGGTAACTTTTACTTTGTCTGAAATGGAACCTAAATACAGAAAAGATGTATCGAGTTTCTGGCTGTTTTTAATTGGATGAGTTACAATATTATATAGGTTATCCGATTGTTGACTGACTGAATAATTGGCACTTGTGTAGATTGATTGATGCAAACTAATCCAATCTAACTGCGTGCCCGGTCGATCGACTATTTGGCGCTGCATCGCCTCCAGAGTCCTAACTGCCGTTGCTGTATCAGTCGGCCGCACCCTCCGGTAAATGCTGACAGTCACGCCGTTTTCTAGCTTAAACTGTTCCGGTAGCAATTGGAAATCGCGGGCAATTTCCCAGTTTTGAGTAAAGGCATCGTACACAACTTTAACAACATCTTGTTCGTGCGATCGCAAAACTTGTTCGTCAGTCGGTAACACCTGCTGAAAAGGTACAGCAACCACCGCATATTGTGACTGCAACAACTCCGGTAGCGGGTAAGTATCGCGCGAGTCAATTTGCGGCCTCCCGATTGTATTTAATTTCCACCAACCCTCCGGCGGGTTTAATTTTCGGTTGGCTTGTCGCAGGATATTAGCATTAAAACTGTTAGAAGCACCGGCAATATAAATCGGTTCTTCGTTGGGTGCTAATTTTCGCAGAAACTCTACTAATTTTACAACTTCGTCGTAGTCCGATCGCACTAACGGCGGAAAATTACCCACAAACAGTCTTGACAAATCAATTTTGAGAGGAATTAACCCGACTGCGGCATTCAAAACCAGGTACAAACCCGCCGCGCCCAGCATGAAATACCGGACTTTTCCCTTGAGTGTCAGCCAAGTTGTCCAGAAAAATGTGGATAATCCTAAAAGTGCGATCGGTGTAAGATGAATTGTATAGTGCAAGTAGCCGTAACGCAAGACTAACAGCCATTCAATCAGCGACAAAACCCCAAACAACGAAACAAAAATAGCCGCCGCCGGAACCAGCTTTCGAGTGAGAATTCCCGCCGAAAAACCAATCACTACCAGCAGCCAAGTTCCCAAACCGTAAAAATCCGCATAACGAGTTAAAATATCATTTACAGGCAAACTCCAAGCGACATACAAATTGCGGTAGTCAACCGTCAGAGCACTGCGAGTAAAATCTCCCGCTACCAACATTAAAATAGTCAAGCTAGTGACAGCTATCAAAGCCAATTTGATGCCGGATTCAAACAAGAATCGGTAGGGAGACGGCACTGCCGTGTCCTTATTTTTTGGGGAATCGACGTAGGGAAACGGCACTGCCGTATCCTTATCTTTTCGGGAATCGACGTAGGGATAAGGCACTGCCGTGTCCTGGTCTTTTGGACAGGGCAATGCCGTTTCCCTACGGTATTTTAGAGCCGTGTCTCTACGGTATATTAGTACAATAAACTCGATGAAAACCTGTAAAGTCGCTGCACCAAAAAATGCGATCGCACTATAAGCAAAATGGCGCCGCAACAGAATCGCCGCCGCCAGCAAAAACCCAATTAACGGGATTTTCCACCAAGATTTCAGCTTGATATCCTGCAAATAAACCAAAATTGCCAAGGCTACAAACACACAGCCGCCAGTATCCAGATATCCCCGCAGAGTCGGTATCCAACTCATAGGAATTAATAAACTCAGCAGCACAGTAGACCAAAACACCCGGCGGGGATAAACTGGAATTAGCTTTGCAGAAATTGCCCCCAGCAACAGGCGCAAGGGCAGCACATAAATCAGGGATACGCTGAGAATGTAACTCAGCCGAGACTCGCCAAATAACAGAATAAACGGCACTAACGGCAAAGAAATTAACAGGTTTTTTTCTTTAGATAGCGATTCTATAACTCCGCGCCATGCTTTATAGGGCGAGTCTCGAAATAAATTTGCCGTGTTGACTGTAGCGGTGTTGTAGCCCGCGTAATCCCACCAATAAAAAGTATGTTCGCTAGATACATAGATTGATGTTACTGCCACTGTGACGAGAACAACTAAAAACAAGAAAAACCCATCAATCAGAAACTTGCGAGGCAATTTAAAAGAAACAACATCAAATAATCCCATCAGTCTAGCAACCCTAAATAACTCCTAAACTTCCTCTTTATCTCTTGCTTCGCGCCCTTTGCGCCTTCGCGGTTCGTTAACTTACTTTAAAACAGTACGTTGCAAAAAACCTTCCAACTTTTCTGCATATTGCCGATTGGCGATCGCACTTGGATGAAGGTCATGAGGTAAATTATTATTGGCAGGTATTTTCAAATCAACAGAAATATCCGCCGTAGCAATTCCCTCCTGACTTAACTCCTCCAACATCTTAGCAGAACCGGCATTAATTCCCGCAACAACTAACTTAACACCATTAGCCTCAGACACACGGTTAAACTCTTCAATAATTGCCTTAGAAACCTCGTGACTTTTGTACAATCCCTCTTCTAATTGATTGTAATTAACCTCCAAAAAATGGCTTAATGCAGAAACCCGCATCAGCGGGAACTCGTGATATTCAAGTTTTGCCATTTTGTAGGTAAAATTATTTTCTCCATTCAGCCTAGCATCGGGCTGGAATAAAATACCCAGTTTATTCCAAGCAGCCATTTGCTTTCTTCTCGCCCTTAACAAAGTATTGCGGCGGTCGTGAAATCCCGCATAAGCAATCACCGCAATTTTTGGTTTATTTCCTTGTTTGAGTGCTTCTTTGAATTGAATCAACGAGTGCAGGGTGCCGTAGCCGTTAACTCCGAAATTCACTATTTCATATTTTGGTAATTTCTCTTGCAGCAACCAAGCATAAGTCTCGCTGTCATTCAACGACCAACCGTAGGTAAAAGAACAGCCAAATATCCAAATTTCAGGTTTTTTTGAGGAGTTATCGTAAGTAGTGAGGGGATGGGTTATTCTTAAACTATTATTGAGATGACTTGCATTAAATGAGTAATTACCGTTAAGTATCACCTTGAATTTACCCGGCAAATGCTTGTAGCCGAGTTCCGAGTCTTTAGTAAAAAAGTTACCTTTTGGTTCGACTACAACATCAACATTTTCTATTTGCCAGGGTTTGTATCCCGCAACTCGCAAGACAATTTCAGCGGTGGTGGTGGATAAAAAAATTGGAAAAATTAGATATGTTATTAATCTGAAAATAGAGGTTTTAATAAAGTTTTTTTTCATAATTTATCGTAGGGGCGGGTTTTACAAACAATATTTGAGGTTCACTAACAATTTAGATAAACCCGCCCCCACACAGCCGATAATCTAGATTAACCTGATGTTCGAGATACTCCAAAAAAATGTAGATTCCGATTATTCGTTGGGCGGGGGCGGGTTTATTATATAGTTGGTTTTACGCCGATATGGTTGGTGAAACCCGCCCCTACAGGCCATTGTAGGGGCGGATTTCACAACTATCTATGTCTAAAACAAACAATCTCGTAAACCCGTCCAACCGAGGGATTAATTTCTAATAACCAGGCTCCTCCTCATACTCAGGAGTCTTAGTTTTCTCAGGGATATTCACCCGAGGAGCCTGGTAAGGCTTCGGCGCCTCATCGTCAGCCCAAGCATCAGCCTCCACATCATCCTCGTACTCGTACTGCACGATCGGCTGCTTGGGGCGAGAACTCTCAGAGCGAGTGTACTGCGGCTTCTCCTCGTACTCCTCCTCATAATCGTCCTCCTCGCCGCCCCAATTATCCTCTTCGTAATCCTCGTAATCGTCGATCGGCTCAGGCTGCACCGCGCGCATCTGCTGCTGCTGCTGTCGCACCGGCGGTCGGTTCCACTGCGAATCTTCGTCCCAAGGAACTTCCTCAACCGCAGGCGCCGCTACCTTGCTGCGCATTTCCGGTGCAGGTATCCGCACGCCCGGGCCCAATTGATTTCCCGTAGCCACGGGTTTCGGATAATAACCTGCCTCGTCCTCTTCTCGTTCCCAAGGTGCTTGGCCCAAACCGACGCGCTCGAGCAAACCCACACTAAGCTGCCTGAGCCTTTCCTCGGAACCTTCAAACACAATCAAGCGATTCGGGCCGCTGCTGACAATTTCTTCAATCCCCAACTCGTAAGTGCTGAGAACTTGGTCGGGGATTTGGGGGATTCCCAGGGAAGCGATAATTATAGAAACTAACTTACCGTCTTCGGGGTCGAACCTAAACCCCCGCACCCTACCCAAAAGTTCGCCGGTTTCGGTAATAACTTCGCTGTTAATCAAAATGCTGTAGACTTCAACATCAACATCATCTTCGATCGCGCTCTCATCTTCCACCAAAAGCACGTCGCCGATTTCGCTGACATTGCTGAGGAACATAAACCTCGGCATTCCAGCGACCGCGAATATATTATCACGCAGACCGATCGCCACAACTTCCCGCCGGTCAATGTCCACCCACAATTGACTAACCACACCCAGGCGTTTACCTCTGTCGCGGGTGATGACTTGAGTGCCTAGAATATCGGAGCGTTGGCAGATTTGTTCGGATGTCATTCTAACTTTAATCCTGATTTATTAAGTACATATATCACTCAACACGATCGTTAACATAAACTCCGGGACTACAACTTCAGTCCTATGACTTGAGTATAAGCTCCCCGTGCTTGAGTAACGCCAATTGTACGCTCAGCCGATTGAATCATAGGTCGCCGCAAACTCACAACAATAAACTGGGCTTGTTCCGACTGTCGTTTTATCATTCTAGCCAATCGCTCCACATTTGCCCCATCCAGAAACATATCCACTTCATCAAAAGCGTAAAACGTAGACGGGCGGTAGCGTTGCAGCGCAAAAATAAAACTCAGCGCCGTCAGCGACTTTTCGCCTCCAGACATGGAAGCCAGCCGCTGTACGGGTTTGCCCTTCGGGTGAGCCACCAAATTCAAGCCGCTGCTGAAGGGGTCTTCCTGGTCATCTAGCTGGAGATAGCCATCGCCTTCGGAAAGTTCCGCAAAGATAGTCTGAAAGTTCTCGTTAACCGCGTCGAAAGCTTCTTTAAAAGCGCGCCGCCTGAGTGTGGTAAAGTTTTCGATTCTCAACAGCAGTTCAGTGCGTTCTCCTTCCAATGTCGTCAATTTTTGACTTAATTCTTGAAGGCGTTCTTGAGTGCGGTTGTACTCTTCCAAGGCTAGCATATTGACTGGTTCTAAAGCTTGAATGCGTTTGGCGATCGCCTTTACTTCCTGCTGCAATTCCGTCAAATTGGCTTTCTCGACATTTTCAGGAATCGACGGCACGGGGTCGGGCATTTCCGCCCGCTGCGTTTCCAATAGAGTGCGGATTGCGGCTAATTGTTCCCGGCGTTCTTGCTGGGTTTCGTGGAGTTTTTGCAACTGCCACTGTAACTGTTGTTTGGCTAAATGCTGTTCTCGCAGTTGAGATTCCGCCCGATCGCGCTCTCCCTTCTGCACGCCCAATTTTTCCTCAATTTCCCCCAAAGCCGCCTTAGCTTCGGCAATTTGCCGGTCGAGTTCTAACTGCTGCGAAACAATGCGATCGAGTGCATCCGCCCCCGCGTTTTGCTGCACTTGCCATTCCTGCAATTTCTCGCTGCCTTCCTTAATTTTGTCTTCCAAACGCCCGAATTGATTTTCCAAGTCTACAAGGCGCTGCTGGACATTTCTCAGAGCCAATTCTCGCTCTTGCAGTTGCGCTTCTAGAGCGCGCAAACTCGATTGCATTTGCTGCCATTCGCTGTGACTGTTCGACTCTTCCAACTGCGCCAAAGTTTGGCGGTACTGCTGCAATTGAGTTTCCTGTGCGGGCAATTCTCTCTCCAACAACTGCAATCTCGATCGCGAATTAGTTAATTCCTGTGTATTTTTCGCAATTTGCGATCGCACTTGTTCCTGTTGCGCTTGCAAATTCTTAATTTCTGAATCCAACTGTTCCAAGCGCAACTGATGTTCGCGCAAATTTTGTTTCGCTTCCATCAATTCTTGGCTGCGAGTTTTGACTGCAACAGAAGCGCGATCGATCGCAATTTTGCACCGTTCCAAAATCCGCTCAATTTCCTCCAACCTTTCTTGCAAAGAGGCGATCGTCCGCGCTTCATTAGCAGCCTCACTAGCCTCAACCGTGCCAAAATGCAAGGTTGATCTATTAGTAGAACTTCCCCCAGTCATCGCCCCGCTAGTTTCCAAAATTTCCCCGTCCAAAGTGACAATCCGGTACTGTCCCAAATAGCGGCGGGCGTCGCTGAGGTTGCTAAACACAACCGTACTGCCAAAAACGTAAGCAAAAATTTCCTGATACCGGGAATCGCAATCAATCAAATTAACAGCAGCATCCACAAATCCAGCCGCGCGCCGCAAATTTTCATTCACCGAATACCTGCCGCCTCTAATCTTATTCAAAGGCAAAAACGTCATCCTTCCCGCCCGTTTTTGTTTCAGCAATTCGATCGCAGCAGCAGCCACGCTGTCATCTTCCACCACCATATTTCCCATGCGCGCGCCTGCGGCAATTTCCAGCGCCAACTGATAGCGCGGTTCTACCCTGCCCAGTTGAGCCACCAAGCCGCAAACTCCGCCAATTCCGCTTTGCGCGACAATTTTTGCCGTAAACGTTCCCGTCGCTTCTTGCAGTGCTTGAAACTGCACTTCTAGTTTGTCTAATTTGCGCTGTCTTTCGCGCTGTTCTTCCAACAAACGAGTTTGAGTTTCCTGTTGCAGTTGCAATTCTTGTTCGGCTTCGACTAAAATCTGAGTCAACGATTCTACTTGCAAAGATGCAACTCCTTTGGTTTCCACAAGGCGAGATTGCTGCTCTTTTTTCGCTGCAATTTCCTGTTCCAATACTTGCAGGGATTGGTTTTGTTCTTGAATTTGACTTTGCAGGCGATCGGCTCTTTCGCCAATGGTAGCTTGTTCTGTACGCTGCGGTTCCAAAGTTTGTTGAATTGTTTCGATTTGGCGGTGCAGTTCCGTTTGCTGCTGTACCCAAGCTTCGGCCGTCGAGGCGATCGCATTTGCAACTTCCCGACTTTCATCTAAACTTTGCTGGGCTGCATCCCGCTGTTCCTGCAAACTTCCTGTTTGAGACTTAACATAAGATATTTCAATCTCAATTTGCTCCAAACTTTGCCGGAATTGGCGAACTTCTTCCTCGGTTTGTGCTATATTAGCAGCCATTTGGCCAGCAGTTTTTTCCAAATCCTGTTTGCGGTTTTGCAGTTGCCGCCGTTCCGCTTCCTGAGTCGCAATCGTCGCTTGCAAAGCCAACAGTTCCGACTCTCCCAAAGCTTTAACGCGGGCATTCAGCGCGTCAAGTTCGGCGGTTGCTGCTTGAATTTGGGTACTAATTGCTTGCAGTTGTTCCGTGAGAGATGCCGAAGTGCGATCGCCCGTTTCGATTTGTTCTCGCAGTTTCCATTCTTGCTTTTGCAACTGGCGGAATTTCAGCACAATTTCCCACTGCGACTTTTCTTGAAATTCCGCCCGCAATTTTTGATATTTTTCCGCTTTTGTGCGATCGGAAGCAAGTCTATCGCGCTGAGAAATCAGCTCTTTTTCCACAATTCGGCTGCGTTCTTCCACCTCCTTAACTTCATCCAACTTTTGCCTAGCTAAAGAGATTTTGCGATCGAACTGAGCCACCCCAGCCAATTCGTCAATGATTTCTCTGCGTTCCTTAGAATTCATCGAAATAATGCTGGTAACGTCTCCTTGCAGCACGACGTTATAGCCTTCGGGATAAATTCGCAAGCGGTTGAGTTGTTCGTGAAGTTGAGTCAGGGTGCAAGGTTGGCCGTTAATGTAATAAGTTGAAGTGTAAGTACCTTGGCGAGTTACCCGAAGTTTCCGCGTCACACTCCACTCATCCGATTTTGGATTTTGGATTTTGGATTTTTTATTAGTAGCGAGTAGTTGCCCGTTGTTGTCTTGAGTTGCTGCGATTTCAATCTCTTCTACGTCTTCAACAGATAACTCATCCGATTTTAGATTTTGGATTTTGGATTTTTGATTGACAGATGATTTGCCGTTGTTGTCTAGAGTTTCGGCAGTTTCTATCCCTTCGGCTTCTTCAACAGATAGAGGCGATTTTTGATTGACCGGAGATGATTTGCCGTTGTTGTCTAGAGTTTCGGCAGTTTCTATCCCTTCGACTTCCTCTGCTTCAACAGATAACTCATCTGCTGGATTTTCATCCTCATCTTCATCCCGGGCGAACCATTCCTCCCCCACATCTTCCAGCGCAAAAGTCGCAGTCACGCTAGCTTCGATCGTACCGCGTTTGTTTTGGGCGCTGTTCACCAAATCCGGCAAACGTTCAGCCCGCATTCCCTTAGAACTCGAAAGCCCGAGACAAAACAGCAAAGCGTCGAGGATGTTGGACTTTCCAGAACCGTTGGGCCCGGAAACCACAGTAAAACCGGGCAGCACGGGAATGGCCGTCGTGCCGCCAAAAGATTTAAAGTTAGTCAGTTCGATCCGTTTAATGTGAACCATATGCTAGGAGTAGCTTTGGCTCTAGGTTGTTGTCACAGGGTAGCACAGGCAATAGGGCGATCGACAATGTATGAACTTTCCGGCATTGTCGATCGAACCGATATCTTACACCTTTGTCAACAACCCAGCCGGCTTTTACTTAAAAAGTTAGTTGACAAAGGTACAATACCTGCAATCCGAGCGACCGCTACAAATTAACGTAAATTTTGATACAGATAACTTGATGAGACTCGATCGGCACTATTTGTGCGATTAAACATGAAAGCCTTGTCCCTATTGAATTTCAGCAAATATCAGGCCAAAAATTCTTCATGTTACCCCTAGACATATAAAAACTTTCCGGTAAAATCGAACCAAAATTAATAATGTATAAAGTAACGAAGCAAATTATGGAGGGCAAACCCATTACACCAGCTCAGAACACGTCTAACCTGCCAGCTTCACCTGAAAGCGACCAACAAGTATTGCAAATTTGGGGTCGCCAGCCCCTTAAAGGACACGTCAAAATCAGCGGCGCCAAAAACTCGGCCTTAGTCGTCATGGCAGGAGCCCTGCTATGCCCAGAGGATTGCCGTCTCCGCAACGTTCCCGGTCTAGTAGATGTCGCCCGCATGGGACAAATTCTCTCGGCTGTAGGAGTCAAATTACAGCAGAACGGCGACGTTTTAGACATCAACGCTAGCAACCTCATAGACGCTCAAGCCCCCTACGAATTAGTCAGCCAACTGCGGGCGAGCTTCTTCATCATCGGCCCGCTGCTAGCGCGTTTGGGATTTGCCAAAGTGCCCTTGCCCGGTGGGTGCGCCATCGGCGCCCGACCCGTGGAACTCCACGTTCGCGGTCTGCAAGCCCTCGGTGCCGAAGTCCACATCGACCACGGCACGGTTCACGCTTACGTCAAAGGGCCGAACCGCCGCCTGAAAGGAGCCAAAATTTATTTGGACTACCCCAGCGTCGGCGCCACTGAAACTTTGATGATGGCGGCGACTCTGGCTGAAGGAGAAACCGTGATTGAAAATGCGGCTCAAGAACCGGAAGTCGCAGATTTGGCGAATTTCTGCCGCGCTATGGGAGCAAAAATTCAAGGCGCTGGCACGAATACGATCGTCATTTCGGGAGTTCCCAAGCTGCACGCGGTAGACTATTCAATTATTCCCGATCGCATTGAAGCCGGAACATTTTTAGTAGCAGGAGCCATCACTCACTCCGAAATCAGTTTGTCGCCGGTAATTCCCGACCACCTGACCGCAGTCATTGCCAAATTGAAGACAATTGGGGCGAAAATTATTGCAGAATCCCCCGACATTTTGCGGATAGTTCCCGGTCAAACTCACTCGGCCACCGACATCGAAACTCTGCCTTATCCCGGTTTCCCCACAGATATGCAAGCTCAGTTTATGGCTTTGCTGACGCTGAGCGAAGGCGACAGCTTGATCAAAGAAACCGTGTTTGAGAATCGCTTGCGCCACGTAGCAGAGCTCAACCGCATGGGCGCCGACATTCGCCTCAAAGGCAATGTAGCGATTGTGCGCGGAGTGTCGCGGCTGTCGGGTGCGCCAGTAGTAGCAACAGATTTGCGGGCTTCGGCGGCGTTAGTGCTGGCGGGACTGGCAGCCGATGGTGTCACCACCATCAGCAGCTTGCAGCACTTAGACCGCGGCTACGAGCAGTTAGAGATGAAACTGCAAAAATTGGGAGCTAAGTTGCGGCGCGTCAAAGAGGGTACAGACCCGGCGACTGCTGAGGCTCCTGTCAATCCCGTGCGATCGGGTTTAAACTGTTAATTAGTCATTAGTCAGCAGTCATTAGTCATTAGGAAGAAGGAAGAAGGAAGAAGGAAGAAGGAAGAAGAAAGAAAAATAATTCAACCTTTTTCAATTGCCAATTCATAATTCCCATTTCCCAATGACCAATGACCAATGACCAGTGACTCTTGACTAATGACTCAGGATTAAAATGTCGAACATACCGCTCATCGGTTTAAAAGCAGACCAGTTTCGCCACCCGCTAGACTTGGAAGCCACCAACACTCTCAAACAACTGCCCGGCCTGGATTTGATGGTGCGGCAGTTGCTGGGACAACTGGGCGAACAGTTTTTCATGCTGGAAAATCTGGCTTCCAGCGTCCAAGTCGGCGAAAATCAATTGCCCCACCTGCATCAATTGCTGTTGGATGCCTGCAAAACTCTTGATTTGGAACCGCCGCAGCTTTATGTCCGCCAGCATCCGATGCCAAATGCTTACACCTTTGCGATGCGGGGAAAACAGCCTTTTGTAGTGATGCACACTTCTCTGATTGATTTGCTCACAGAGCAGGAAGTTCAGGCAGTAATTGCTCACGAGTTGGGTCATTTGAAGTGCGAGCACGGAGTTTACCTGACTCTGGCTAATTTAATCGTGTTGGCGGCCGGTCAATTTTCGCCTGTAGGAACCGTGCTCGCCCAGGGTTTGCAGGCGCAAATGTTGGAATGGTTGCGGTGTGCGGAATTTACGTGCGATCGCGCCGCCTTGCTCGCCACTCAAGACCCAAAAGTGGTAGCATCGCTGTTGATGAAACTGGCCGGAGGTTCGCCGAATTTAGCTCCGAAACTGAATGTCGATGCGTTTTTGGCGCAGGCGCGCGCCTACGACGACCTCAGCAGCACTCAACTGGGAGAGATGCTCAAACAAGCTCAGACGGCGCAGTTGTCCCATCCTGTACCAGTATTGCGCGCCAGAGAGATCGATCGCTGGGCAAGTTCAAAAGATTATGAATCTCTTGTGCAAAATCGATCGGTGTGTTATGATGGTGAAACCAACAAAAAGGGCGGGTGGCGAAACTGGTAGACGCATCAGACTCAAAATCTGACACCGAAAGGTATGAGAGTTCGATTCTCTCCCCGCCCACTGCTAAAAAAGCTTAATAAATCTAGGGTTCCAGATGATAAGTCTGGAACCCTAATTTATATGGCATCGGGCATCCGGCATCGGAAATTGCCAATGGCGAATTGGGCATCGGGCATCGGGAATTACCAATTGCCAATTGCCAATTGGTAACTAATGACAACAGTCAACCATCAACAGTCAACCATCAACAGTCAACAGATTTTATGGGTGAAATCGCCGCTTTAGGCGCTGCATTTGTCTGGGCTCTATCTTCCACCATCTGGCAGCGAGTAGGACAGCAACTCCCCGCAGTA
This sequence comes from Microcoleus sp. F10-B2, assembly GCF_036704965.1. Classification (NCBI taxonomy): domain Bacteria; kingdom Bacillati; phylum Cyanobacteriota; class Cyanophyceae; order Oscillatoriales; family Microcoleaceae; genus Microcoleus; species Microcoleus sp. F10-B2. The sequence continues at coordinate 149,011 of NZ_JAUBTB010000004.1, forward strand.
GTGCTAAACTTGCTCAAAGGCGCGATCGCCCTTTTCATGCTCCTTGCCACTGTACTAATTTTAGCTAAACCCTTACCCGCAATCAACCCTAATATTTTAGCAATGCTGCTCATCAGCGGCGGCCTAGGAATTGGCATCGGAGACACGGCTTTCTTTATCGTATTAAAATATTTAGGCGCGAGGCGAACGCTGCTTTTAGAAACCCTATCTCCCCCTTTAACAGCTTTATTGGGCTTAATATTTTTGCAAGAAAACTTATCGTCCGTTGCTTGTACTGGCATTCTTTTAACAATCTGCGGCGTAGCTTGGGTAATTGCAGAACGAACAGCCGAAACAAACTTACCATCAAAACATCTTTGGCAGGGATTAGGGATTAGTTTATTAGGACAAACAGCCCACGCCGCCGGAGCAGTTTTATCCCGCGCCGCCTTCACTCAAATAGATATCGATCCCCTGTGGACTGCGGCTTTGCGTTTGACCGGTGGCATGGCAGTCATGGTATGCTTTTTGAACCCAACAAACCTGGACAGTTTCAAACAATTAAAAGCGCCAAAACTATTAGGTGCAATAATTCTAGCAGCTTTTTTAGGAACCTATCTCGGGATTTTCCTGCAACAGACTTCGCTGAAATATGCACCCGCAGGAATAGCTCAAGCACTCATTTCTACCAGTCCCCTATTTATACTGCCTTTAGCGGTGCTGGCGGGCGAAAAAGTCAGCCTCCGCGCTGTTTTGGGGGTAGTTTGTGCGATCGGCGGAATCGCCTTATTATTGGGTTTGAAGTAATTAGATGTGAGACTTGAGATTTAAAATGTTAGATTTGATACCAGTTCCCAAAAAGAATGAAACTGTAGGTCAGATCCCAACCATGATAGTCATCAGTGATTCCCCAATCTAAAATCTAAAATCTAAAATCTAAAATGGCATGACTGATTATAAAGGCGATCGACAAACTAGCAATTTAGCAGCTATTAAAAAACAAATTAATTGGGTTCGCCAACAGCCAGACGGCATCATATTCCAACAAAATTCCGGCGACAACTGCATAGCAGTAAAAAAAATAAATTCAGTGCTATTACTGCTTTTAGCAGACCGAGAAACTTTCATCACAAATGTAGCTCAATCACTCCTCGATCTCAACAATCCACTAAATTTTCTTTTTCCCTATTGCCGAGCAATGATGCTAGCATTAGTATGGAAAAATCAGCCCAAAAGAATCTATATAATTGGATTTGGTGGTGGCAGCATCCCCAGATTTTTTCACCACTATTTTGCTGAGTCGATAATCGAATGTACAGATATTGACCCCACAGTAGTTGAAGTTGCTCGCAATTTTTTTGGCATTCAATTCGACGACAGACTAAAAGTAGCGATTCAAGACGGACGCGAATATCTTGCCCAACAAAATCCAACAGTAAAAAATGATATAATTATCGTGGATGCTGGCTTTGGCAGCGGCTATATGCCCTATAGATTGGTGACACAAGAATTTTACCAACTGTGCAAAACTCATTTGTCAAGGGCAGGTGCTTTAGTTGTCAACCTGTTCCACAAACAAGAGTTTAACGCAGCGGCGCTGAAAACCATTCAAACTGTGTTCGCACAAGTTTATATATGCAATTTAGAAACAGGTAACAGCATTGTGATTGCGACTAATGCTCCTGATTTATCTAAAAATGAAATATTTTTGAAAGCAGAACTTATTCAAGATTTCCACAATTTAGGATTTTCCTTAATAGAAATGTCGCTTCAGCTAAAAAAATTAGCCCAATTGCCGGAATGGGTGAAAAATTGGGAAACCCTGCCAATTTTTACCGATGCTGAAATACCCCCTGGTTATTTGGACTGAGAAACATAAGCTGTTCTACATTTAAATTGTCTGTTAAAAAACAATTCCCCGTCTTGTGAGGTGGGCTCTCGTAGCCCGCAGAGAATATACAATTTAAATGCGCGACAGCTTAGGAATGAAAATTTAATAACTTTAGCGTCTGCTAAATACTCGGAACTGCACCTCGGATTCCATTTGGGCAGATATTCATCAAAAATAATTTTCATTGTTTCTTTAAATCCATTAGCTACTTTTCGACCAGTTTCATAAATTTTATCAATCACATTTACTACCACAGAAAGCCCGGTTTTAGTATGAGTTTTTGCGATGAGTTTTTTAACTAACTCAAGAGAAGTAAAAATTACTCCTTGACAGGCTCTGGTTACGTGAGGAAACAAGCGATGTTCGATCGGATTATACTTCGATGTATAGGGAGGATAGTGTGCGATCCTAATTTCTATTCCTAGCTCGTCAACTAACTTTTGTAAATCTGATTTAAAGATGTGATGATTAGAATTGTTACTACCACCTCCATCGCATTTTATTAAAATTGAATCGGCTTGAGGATAGATAAGTTTTCCGTAATTAACCCACCATAATTTAATCGATTCACAAGCAAATTCACTCGTGTCTTTACTGATTCCCAGGTTGAAATATCCTCGGTTATGTTGCAGATCATAAATTCCATGAGGCACTACTTTTCCGTCAGCTAGACTCCAAAAATCATGGTCAAATGTCGTAACAACTTCGGTAGTATATAGACTGCCTGCTCGATATAAATTTCCAATAAATTCCTTCTTCTTGGTGTCCATACTAACAATTGGATTTCCCTGGAACTCATACTCGGCGGTAATTCTGGCAAGATTCTCAAATTGTTCATTACGATTTTTTGTGATTCCGGTTGTTTGTTGTTTTTGAGCTTTGCGTTTCACATATCCATGTTTTTTTAACAGTTTTTTAACGACTGTTGTACTGACTATTGTTTCCTGATCCTTCAGACCTTCAACGATTTGTTGATGGGTAAGATTTGTCCATTTAATTTGATCGGACATTGGATCTCCGGCTGTGTGATTTTTTAAGACTTCTAAAAAACGCTCATAAAGTATCCGCTCAATAAATCGGGGTAACAGCAAAAAAGAAGGTTCACAATCATAGGCACAGCATGGTAGAATATAAAGC